>JAAUOQ010000358.1 GCA_012034795.1 Leptolyngbyaceae cyanobacterium CRU_2_3 | reverse complement strand
CCAATTTTGCATGACTTGTCACCGCTCCTGGCTGGCATCGTCATCACCAGAGTAGATGATTTTCATCCACTCTCAAAACCACGCTACACAATACTTTGGAGACTTATGGGTAAAGCATAGATGGATAAACGGGTTAGAGTAGGAAGTTTTGAAATTGGTTAAGGTCATTCAGAGCAACACCTTTGAGCACAGCTAAGCTCATCGCTCGATTTGGACCAGCACTACCGTCAAGATCAAACTGAACAATGCTGTTGCTACCGCTGCTGCCCAGTTTAAGGTAGCCTTGCGCCACGGCATTATCGAAGCTGAGATTGAGATTTTGAGCTTGCAGAATTTGGCGCAGGTCAATTTTGTCTGCTCCAATTTCAAAGTCTTGAATCGTGTCCAAACCGTCCCGCACACTAGTATAAACAATCCGATCGTCACCGTTGCCCGTGGTGATACTATCCCGACCTTCCAGCCCCGTGATGGCATCGTTCCGATTGGTGCCCGTTAACGTATCTCGATCGCTGCTGCCGTTGATCGGGTTTGGGGGTAAATTTTTGGCGTATTCTACGGCCCGTGGGCGTTCGGGCACATTGCCTGTGTCCAAGCGCGATACGAAGGTAAGAGTTTCGTTGGTATCGAAATAATCGCCGTCGCCGTTGCGATCGAGCAACCGAAAAACGTTATCTTCGTTGGAGTTCAAGCCATTGACGGTGACCATAAGTTCGCCGTTTGCATTGGCGGCGATGGAAAAGGCTGCGCCTGAGAGATAGCCGCTGGGGATTGCCGTGTCGTTCCACACTTCTGTGGGGGTTGCGATCGTACCGTTGTCGTCAATTCGATATACCGATTGGGGGTTGCCGCTGCTGCTCAATAGTTCAACGGTGAAGAGGCTGCTGCCATCGGTGGCGATCGCAAAGTCGATTGGCGTGGTGTTGCCATCTATCAGAACGCGAGTTTCAGTGGCTTCGATCGCACCGTTCCCGTTGGTATCCTTCACGCGGTAGATGACATTGGTATCAGTGCCAACGCTATCGATGATGTAGGCGGTATCGCGGATGAATACCATTTCAAATGGGGATGATTTTGAGTTCAGAGCTTTTAAGTCCAGCCAGATTTTTGACTCTCCGGCATCATTGGCATCGCCATCGCCGTTCAAGTCCTCAGTCCGGTAAACAAAATCTCCGTTGGGCGTACCCACGGTATCAGCTTCTACTACATAAATCGCGCCGTCGCTCCCTTGCGCCAGACCGTTGGGAGTCAGCAACGGTAAACTACTGGCGTTGGCAGCCGAGAGCCAGACCTTGGCTTCACCTGCATCATTGGCATCGCCGTCGCCGTTGCGATCGCTCAGCCGATAAACACTATCGGTATCGCCGTCTCCTGCATACAAGGAGGCATCTTCCGCTTGTAGCAAAGTGAAAATATTATTGGTTGGATTGACCAGAGCGGAAGCATTGGTAGCATCAAAATAAACTCGGGTTTCGGCGGCATCGTTGGCATCGCCGTCACTGTTGAGGTCTTGAGCGAGGAAGATGCGATCGAGGGTTTGATCGGCTAGGAAAATCGCGCCTTCCAGATTTTGGGGACTTTGCAAGTTAACAATGAAAGCGTCTCTTGCCTGGGTATATCTGGGGTTGAAGACTTTCACACCCAAATCAAGATCAGCATCGGCGCTGCTGAAGTAGCCCGTTCCGGCGATCTGAGTACCGGATGAATTGACGGAAATATCACTGAGGCTGAGAGTGGCGCTGGTGCCATTGAGCGGGGCTGTCCAGACAAAATTACCCTGGGCATCGAGTTTGGCGATAAAGCTACTGATGGCGCTGGGGCTGCTCAGTTGGGCTATGCCTGCGCCGGGGTCAAAGTCCACCGTGCCGCGAAATTCGCCGGATAAGTAAACTGCGCCTGCTTCATCAACTTCCAGGCTCAAGCCGTCCTGGTTTTCGGCACCGCCAATTTGTTTCGACCAAATTAGCTCGCCGTTGCCGTTGAGTTTGCTGACAAAAATATCTTTTCGACCGTCGGGGGCGCTGTAGGTTTGGCTCGGATTGTTGGGGTCATGGCGGAAGTTTGTGCCTGTGAAGTTTCCGGTAATAAAGATATTCCCCTGTCCATCAATTACAACTTCATTGCCTTCGTCGCTGCCCACTCCGCCAAGCTGTTTAGCCCAAATTAAATTGCCGTTAGCATCGAGCTTCGTCAGGAAGACATCCGCGTCGGTGTTGGAGGGACTGGTGAGGTTGGCAACGCCTGTGGCCGGATCAAAGTCTTCAGTGGCGCGGAAGTTGCCGATCGTGTAAGTATTGCCGGCGGCATCAGCGGTAATCGAGTTTGCCTGGGTATTGCGGTTGCCGCCCAATTGTTTGACCCACAAGAATTCTCCTGTGGGGCTGTATTTGGCAACGAAAGCGGCGTTGGTCACGCCGGTATTGTTGTTGCCCAGCACCGAAGCGCCGTCTGCGCCCTGATTGATCAGCCAATTGAAATCGGTTTTGCGATTACTTTGAAACCAGCCGCTCATGTAGACATTATTGCTGCTGTCTGTGGCGATGCGACTATTGGAAACGTTGCCGCCAATGCGAGTCGGGTTATCCAGACCACTGGCGATTTGAGTTGCCCAGAGCACATTACCGGCTGCATCCAATTTGGATAAATAGCCGCTACGTCTGGCTGCCGATTGTTCAGAAAAGTTGGGAACGCTTAAATCTAGATTTCCGGCGCTCGGATCAAAGTCGGCAGTGGCATCGAAGGACCCTGTGTGCAGAATATTGCCCTGGCGATCGAGCTTAATATCCCAGCCCAAATCTCGCTGCGAGCCACCAAATTGTTTGACCCAAAGTAGATTGCCAGTTTGATTGTGCTTAGTGATAAAAATATCACCTTTGCCAGCATTGGTAGGCGGCGTCAGAATCACTTCGCCGTTAATCGTGTTGAACTGCGTGGCATTTTCAAATTGACCAATGGTGAGAACATTGCCGTCAGCGTCAATGATCGTGCGATAACCCTGCTGCTGTTCGGGGCCTGCGATCGCGCTGCCGAATGCGTCGCCCCAGTTAAAAGCGGGCGGGCGAGGTGATTGGGACATACATGACTCCTTATGAGAGCAGATAAATTTTTTGTTCTCCGCTTAACCACGCAGATAAAACACGGCTGTACAAGAAAGAATTTGCACAGCCGTATCATTAATCTATGCAATCGCTGCGCTCAAATTAAGCAGATTGCTGCTTGCGTTTGCGCACAACAGACAAACCCAAACAAATTAGACCTGGCAAAAGTGCTGGGGTTGGAACAGGCGTATAGCTTGCACCGTTGAGTGTGAGAATTGAATCACCCTCTGTATCGCCAATATCCACAAGGCCGATGCTAAACAAACCAGAACTGGCAAAGGTTTGGCTGAACGATCCTGTAGCAAAGGTGTTTGCCAAATTGGTGACCGCACCATTGAAAACGCTAAAAGCATAGTCTAACTCAGTGAAGCTGGCTGGCAAGAAGGCCCAGTTAAAATCGAGTTGATCTCCTGCGTTGACTACAATTTTTAGCGCTGAACCTTCAAAGGCTTGTTCCAAGGCATTGAGATCCAAACTACTAGAAGAAACATCCAAAAAGGATTGGAAAGCTCCAGCCGAAGCATCAGTAGGAGTGCCGCCTGATGCCCCGGTAAAGAGCGCCACGGCAGATGGGTTGGTGCTTGGGTCAGGAGCAACATAGCCGCTGCTAGTCCACGGAGAACCGAATCCTGTGATGGACATAGCTTGGGCGGGTAGGGTGCTGCTGGCGATCGCCATAGCACTCAAAACAACAGCAGACTGAAGGGAAACTTGAAAACTCACGAGATTTCTCCAGAGAATAGAAGGACTTGAAGTCACGATGACTAAAGAGGGTAGATGTAGAGCTGACTCTGGAAAATCGTAGGACTGATTAGATGCTGTCATTCTTCTCTCTATTTTACTTCGTTAGATTGGTAATTTAGAGATCAAGAATGACTTTGTCTAATCTTTTTCTAGTGAACTTTGATTGGATTGTGAGGTGATCTTTCATCCAGATCTAGAATCTTTTTCTAACCCATTGAGGGAGCATCAATGGATCACCTAATTGACTCGATTGAGTGGACGATCGCCTCATTCCCCACTCAGCGCAACAGTTCAGAATACCCCTATCTGAGTTACAGAATAAAGTTCTGAGATTGATTGAGATTATCTAGGGAAACTCCCTCCACAAGCGCGAGAGTAATCCCTCGGTTAGATCCAGCATTTCCATCTAGGTCAAACTGGACGTAGCCACCGTTGCTGACACTGCCAAATTGAAGATAGCCTTGGGCGACTGTCTCTTCAAAGCTTAAGGTGAGGTTTTGACTGTCCATGATTTGACTCACGTCGATTTTGTCTAAACCTACCGAAAAGTCTTTGATGGTATCCATACCGTCTCGAACGCTGGTATAGGCAACAATGTCACTGCCAGCACCTGTTCGGATGGTGTCACGACCGCCTAGACCGGTGATGCGATCGTTACCAGCCGTTCCGGTTAACGTATCACGCCCCTCCTGGGTTCCTTCAATGGGATTGAATTGAACCGAAGAATTGTCATCGATGGTAATCGTCGCCGAGCCCGCAGTGGAGCTGACATCGTAGGCTTCGCCGTCAATCAGACGATAGGTGAAGGTTTCGAGTCCTTCTACCAGATTGTCTTGGAAGGCAGCGACTTTTGCAGTGGCCCCATTGGCATCAATGCGGAAGAAGAAACCGCTGGCATCGCCGTCGGTACCGGTCACGGCTCCACCGGTGGTGACGAGTCCACCTGTAACAACGCCATTGCGGGCATTGCCGTTAATCGCAAATTCACCGACTGCTGCACCAACACCGCTATCGACAAAGA
>JAAUOQ010000357.1 GCA_012034795.1 Leptolyngbyaceae cyanobacterium CRU_2_3 | reverse complement strand
AAGTCTAGCCTTCCTTTGCTTTGTCATGGCCAGCAATCAGCAGGAATACACTATCACGTCAGAGCAGTCACTTCCTACAGATCAAGGAGGGAGTATGCAAAGCAAGGCAATCGCATATCCAGAAGACAGGTAGCATTGTAGTAGCATAAAGCATGTACCGGTCTGAACTTGTATCTTTGGTTGGGGACAAGCGCGTGATGAGTGAGGGAGGAAGCGACTACAAGGGACAGGTACAGCATCGCCATACCGATTGCAGGCGAGACCACAAATCTCCAGCTGGACTTGGACTGGTTATGTGAATTGCCCTACAGATTAAGGTGACGAGATACCATGGTGATGCTGGGATTATGGGTTGATTCACAAGGGTTAAGATACCAGGATTGCAAATTGGTGCAGGCTGCATCATAGTAATTTGCAGCCCTAGCCCAGATGCTGTTTATGCTGCAAGCTGCTGCCGCCTGCATTTCTGACAGGCGAGTGCAAAAGTTTCCGAATGAACAGATCAATGGTTTTACCTGTGAGGTCTTTCCAGCGCTGGAGACGAGTTTGAATCGGGGCGATCGGAGTCAGTGTTTCGACACAGACTTCCATATCCCAGTGCCGCCGCACCAAGCTGTCTAAAATGCCAACCTCATACCCTTTGTTTGATAGGTAAAGTGCGGTTGCCCACCCACAATAGCCATCGCCGCCAATAACTAGGACTTTCATCGGAGTTCCGTCTGTGTACAGATTGCAGATACTCCGCTAATCTACCATTCTTAGTGACCGATTCAACCCCATAAATAAAACTTCCCCTGAATGTAGTCGAAATAGACATAGCAGGGTGAAATCGATCGATTTCATCCCGCTGCCCGATCGCTATTCTTGGGCACTCGTACAAAATAAATCTTCCTGCTAATTTTTTGTTGATTTTTTGTTGATTTTTGAAAGGTACTCTCAAGTAATCTCATGTGGAGGAACGCCGTTACAAAAATTGGGTTTGTTGCCAGCAACTTGATTACGTGCAATTACAAGCAGGTTTAAGCACCCGCTTGATGATGCAGATACCCTGTCAGCTTGAAAAAATATCCAATTAGATAGAGCGAACCGCACAGGACGATCGGCACATCGTTTGATTGTTTTTGCTTTGCTGCCTGCAAGCCTGCCATCACATCTGGGTAGGTTTCGCAGTACTGTAGTTCTGGGCAAGTTTGCCCGCTAGAGTCGCTAACACATCTATATCCACCGGAATATGCCCAGGGACAGGAACTAAGTAAACAAAATCTCCCGGACGCAAGAGCGCTTGAAACACCTCTGCATGATCTTTATTGGCAATCATGCCGATCACCCAATGAATCGGCGATGTCCTCTGTTGACGATCGAGGTATTCCCGTAAAACTGCTGCTCCAGCAGGATTATGGGCCCCATCAATCAAAATCCTTTGCCCCTGCCAGTCATACCACTGCAACCGACCGAGCCAGCGCGTTTTTGCCATGCCTGTCACAATCGCCTCGTTGCCAATTTGCCAGCCTTGTCGCTGGAGAAGTTGCAAAGTGGCGATCGCCAGAGCAGAGTTAATTAACTGATGGGAACCTAAGAGCGGCAAGGGATACCGAAACGGAACGCCCGATATTGAGGGGGTCTGTTGGGTCAATGCCCGATCCATCGCGACTTCCTCACGGGTGCTCTCTCCGTAATTGACCCAACCCTCTCCCAGATCCCGTGAAGGCTTCACCCAAATTGCCGGACAGTTCAACTCGGTGAGACGCTGCCTCAACACTGCTTCAGCTTCGGGCACTTGGGGCGCAATCACAGCCGGGCAACCCAGTTTCAAAATACCTGCTTTTTCACGAGTAATATCTGCCAGCGTTGGCCCTAGCCTTTGCCAATGTTCAAGACTGAGCGATGTGATAATGCTAACAAGGGGGCGATCGCAGACATTGGTCGCATCTAGCCGCCCGCCCAAGCCCACTTCTATCACGGCAATATCCACCTGCTGCCTAGCAAAATATAGCCATGCTGCTGCTGTAATGACTTCAAACTGTGTCGGAGAAGATTGGTGAGGATCGATCGCTGCAACCACCTGTTGCAACAAACTCAGTAGTTCAACAGCAGAAATATCTTGTCCATTCAGATGAATCCGCTCACACCAACTGACCAAATGCGGTGAGGTGTAACGCCCTACTCGATAACCTGCCTCTGTTAACACAGATGAAAGATAGGCGCAAACCGAGCCTTTGCCATTGCTGCCAGCAACGTGAAGAATCGGAATATCTTGATGTGGGTAGCCCAAAGCTGCCAACAAGCGGTGGATGCGTTCTAACCCTAGCTCTACCCCAAAATGGGTAAAGCGATCGAGTAAAATATCGACTTGGGTCAAGCCATCCAGGGTTGAGTCATCGATCGGGTTCATCGTTTGGGGCGATTTGAACAAAAACATGCCTCAAAATCTTACAACTGATTGTCTACCCACCTGTTCTCCCCAATACTAGAACGTCGCCAGCATTGCTACCCAGCATTGGTCTCTTAACTAGAGGCACTCGTATAAAACCGCAATGCAAACTTCCAGAAAGCGCGTGAGACAACTAGCAGCGCGATCGCCAGTCCTCCCGCTCCAAAAATCCAGACACTAGGAGTGCGGTGCAGCACTGTTTCGGCTGGAATAGTGGTTAAGAATGCAACCGGAATAATAAACGTAAAGAAAAACTGGTAGGCAACCGGGTAAGCCGCCATCGGAAAGCGTCCGGCTTCCAACAACCCTCGCAGCACCTCTGTGACATTGTAGATTTTGACGAACCAAATGCTGGTGGCTCCCAGCATAAACCAAAGGCTATACAGGCTGAGCAATCCAAAGAATAACGGCACCATCCCCAACAGATAGTCCGTCGGCTGTACACCCAGCCGATTGCCAGCATAGCCAATTACCATCAAACCAAACAGCAAATCTGGCAATCCCCAGGGCGAAACTGTGCGGACAGACAGCCAAAATTGGGAGCTAATCGGCTTAAGCAGCACAAAATCTAATGTGCCTGCCTGCACCTGCTTGACAATTTGGTTCAGGTTGGGTGCAAGAAATGTGCTGGAAAACCCTTGTAGTAGGGTAAAGACGCCCAAAACAATCAGTGCTTCTTCCCAACTCCATCCCTGGAAAGTGTAGCCAGTTCTGTACAGCAGAGACAGGCTAAATAAGCTGCCTGCCAGTCCACCCAAACTAGTCAGCGTTGCCAGAACAAAATTAACACGGTATTCTAACTCAGCCGCGATCGCCGTCCCCCAAAACAGCTTCAGCGTTTGCCAGTATCGACTGATCCAGCTCATAAAATTTCAATAGGATTTTCATTACCTAGGGCAAAGCTAGTTCTCCAAGCACCTCTAATCGCTTGAAATTGCCCAGCGTCATAAATGTTTCGGTCAAGGTTTCAGCGATCGTGGGGGTAATCCAGCCCATTTGCTTGAGCAGATAGATGGCGATCGCATATTTAGCCCGCTTCGCGCCATCAGACACTTTAATCGCCAAACCTAAATCTTGACCCGTCCGAGCTACGCACTGCACCCCTTCCGAGCCAGACTTGCTCACCAAATCGCCTTCAGCCAACCGCATGACTTCAGTATCAAATTGCCCTTCCCCTGCGACTAGCGTCGGGTGATGAGACATGGCCCGCACAATCCGCTCCATGTCTAGGCTGTCACCTGAACCAAGCTGGGCATACAGTGTCGCCATTTGCCCAAGTTGCATAAAGTAAGTGGGTGCGCCGCAATCATCATGGGCATAGATTAACTCTTCGGGTGGCATCCTTAGCAACTCGCCCAGCTTGGTCAAAATCAACCGTTGCATAGGATGGTTGCGTTGCAAGTAGTTGCTGATCGGAAAATTGCGCTGACGACAAACGGCCAGCATTCCAGCATGTTTGCCAGAACAATTATGCTCCAGGGGACTGCGCTTACCAGGGGGAATGGGGCATTGTAAAGCTGTGGGTTCAATGTCACATCGCCAAAGAATGTTGAACACCTGACGAGCCTGCTCCACCGTGCCTTGGTGAGAACCACACATAATTGCCAAATCGCGATCGTTTAAGCCGAACCGCTCCAAAGCACCCGTTGTAGAGACAGCTAACGCCTGAAAAGGTTTTAGCGATGAGCGGATAAACGTGGAAGTTTCTGGATTACCCGCAACAGATAAAACTCGCCCTCGGCTGTCAGAAACAACTGCCTGGACTCGATGCGTCGATTCTACGATACCCTCGCGCAGTAGCCGCACCTGTAACTCTGCGGTTTGAATTGTACGTTTTCCCCTTGTCATGGCTTAGACCTTGCCATATTCTCGTACCTTCTGCAAGCGATCGCTATAAAAATATCCACAGACCTCCACCTAATACAAATAGCGCTGCGATAGCACCAAAGGTTAGCTTTAATCGCTTCAGCCAAGCTTTAAGCTGATAGTTAACAATGAGATGATCTCGTTGTAGCACTTCTTCTGGCTTTGTCCATTCTTGCCCGTCATACCATCCCGACTCTTCATAGAAAATGGTGGCATTGGAAAGGCGATCGCGCACATAGACCCAACCCAAATATAATCGCAACAAAGCCAGCAAAGGCAGTGCCATTGCTCCAAATGCACCTAACAAAAAAAATTGTGCCGGATGCTTGGAAATAGGAAAGCTGGTAGCAGATACGGGTCCTGCCACCAGCCAACTGATGATCCAAAGAGCGATGATTGGCTTGACATAGTCCTGCAACTTCAGGGTTGCCCAGCGAAAGAACCATGATTCCTTAAGTTCCTGGTATTCGTTAATGGGCTGCTGTTCCGTGGGGACAGGGCAAACAGGTGCAGAAGACGGCATAGCTGGGTAAGCACAACTTCAATAATTTGCTGTGCTTTTACTTTAACGAATCTCCTGTCG
>JAAUOQ010000356.1 GCA_012034795.1 Leptolyngbyaceae cyanobacterium CRU_2_3 | reverse complement strand
CGATGGTGGCGGTTCTGTTCGGGGTCCGGCTTTCTGTTGTGGATTGGTCGGCATTAAGCCATCCAGAGGGCGCGTGTCTTATGCCCCAATCGGGGATGCCCTGAATGGACTGGCAACGCACGGTCCTTTGGCTCGTACTGTAGCTGATGCCGCAGCCCTACTGGATGTCATGTCTGGCTACATTACAGGCGATCCTTACTGGTTGCCAGATCCGCATCCCCCCTTTGTCCAAGTTGCCTTAAATGCCGCTCAGCAAGGAATTAAGCCCCTACGAATTGCCGTGAGTACTGCGATCGCTCCTATTGGCGAAGCTGATCCAGCCTGCACCCAAGCCGTTCTGGACACGGCCAACCTGCTCGCCAGCCTGGGTCATCAAGTAGAGCCAGGACTGCCAGAGGGTATTGCCCAGATTGTGGAACCCTTCCAGATGGTTTGGCGTACTGGAGTCAGGGCCTGCGGATTGCCGCCTCAAGCAATGCAGCCAATCAACCAATGGCTTTGTGACCAGCCTGATACGAGTGGCGACTTCCAACAAGCAGTTTGGGCACTTCAGATGGCTAGCCGCCAGATTGTCTCCTTTTTCGATCGCTATGATGCCTTACTCTTACCCACCTATCTGTATCCCGCTATTCAGGTGAGCCAGTGGGCAGACCTCAGCCCTGCTGAAACCTTAGAGAGATTAATTCATTGGATTGCGCCTTGCCCGCTAGCCAACACGACGGGGCAACCTGCGATCGCCCTGCCAACCGGAACATTTACCCCAGAAGGGTTACCCTTGGGCATTCAAATTATGGGTCGTCCAGCCGATGAAGCGACACTGATTGCGCTGGCAGCCCAGATTGAACAGGCAAGGCCCTGGAAGCAGGATCGTCCTAGGTGGGCGATCGCTTGAATCCTATGTTCCTGAAAAACGTGAATTTAACGCCTGTCGGGATCTAATAGGCTGACTCACTTTTTATCCGCCGCATTGACAAAAAATATTGCGTGTGTTCAGGATAAATATTGACAGGTGATGAATGGGTGATCTGCCAACGCAAACCTATCCACCTGAAGTTTCACCATGCAAATTGTATCTCTGCTAGTGAGATCTGAGTGATCTAAAGTCATTCTAATTCCAAAGCGGTTGCAGCCGATCTAAGAGCGATCGCCGGTTCCTGATCCGATGGAGCCAAATGTAGTCTTCCCCTTCAGGAGAACACTTAGCCTGGATGAGCGCATTGGGATAATATAGATTCTCGCCAGAAAGGTCATTGCGATATCCAGATAATGTCCATTTGCCGTAAGGATCATGCACAAAAAATCCAGACGGATCATAGCCATGCACAACAACGATATGTCCAAAGCTTGTGAAGTAACCGTGGATAATGCAAGGGGAGCCTTGAGCGATCGCTTTACGCATATCTGATAAAGTGCCTCGCATTGTAAAGTTATCCACTAATCCATAAGCTCGTGCCATTGTCGCTAAATCATCTGGGTCCCAGCGGCTCAACCCATTGTTCTCCATGTACCGGTAGAGTTCATCTTCTAGTTGTCCTACTCCCAACTTTCTTTGGGTTTGGAGATAGGTCATCACCATAGCAAACGACGTGACGTTACAAGCTCCCGTTGGATTCAGGGCATTGTCAAGTTGGCTTTTGTAGGGCAAGGTTAAACGCTTGCTGAGTGGCACACCCCCTAAACTAAACTGTGGAATAGTAATGACTTGGGGCTGCCGATTAATGAATTGAAGATGGGGAGCATAGACGTACCAGGTATTCCGAGGGGGACTACCCACAAAATCCCACAGGAGAGCAAGTTTAAGGTGGTTATTCTTAGCAGTTGCCCAGGACTCAAGGTTCAGTATCCTTCCAGCAGGAATCATAATCTTATCCGGTGCTGCTATCTGTGAGGCATCCACAGGCGACTGCTTGAAAATCGTATTTTGCCCAATTTTAAGGCTGGCAGGTTTAATTAATTGGATATTGGGAATATACGCGCACCAGGTGTTGCGCGGGGGATTACCCAGAAAGTTCTTCACCAAAGCAATTCTGATGTGGCTTTGATCGATGGCTTTCCAAGAGTGAATATCAAATATCTGACCCGCCGTAATTAGAACTTTATCCTTGTCTGGCAGTTGTGCCGACAATTCAGGAGTCTGCTTAAAAAAAGGTATCTTGCGTAACTTTGAGTTGGATGGACATCTCTCTTGCGTTTGACGAAAGTTCTTCATACCTTCGCGCGAATCATATTTCTACTCAATTCCATAAACATTGTAAATCTTCGGGTAGCCCTTGAAGATCGCTAAAATAACCTCATAATTTTGGATAAGCTGACAAAGCTATGCTCTATGCTAGAGTCCTAATTTTGTGTCGCTTATCACATTAGCACTTGTCACATTAGCACTTGTCACATTAGCACTTGTCACATTAGCACTTGTCACATTGGCATAACAGAGACGATCGCCCAGCATTGACTCAGCCTCGGAAACACCAGCATTAACGGTGCCAAACTTTAGAAAAAATAACTGCAAACAGTAATACTTCGCAGTATTGTGAAGGTTCAAAAAGCTAGACTGCCGCCTATATGCATTGTGTGAAGAGCGATCGCATCATTGATGCAGATACTCAAAAGTAGCAATAAAATAAAACCTCATCTAGCACTTGCTAGATGAGGTTCTTTAGTGGAATGGAGTACTTGTCTAATCGCTGGCTTTAATCTTTAATGACTACCTAAAGGAACCTATTTACTAGGACAAACAGCAGCAGAAGTTTGATTACAGAATCCACCATTTTCAGCAAATGCCTTGCCGCCGAAACCTACTAATGTCAATGTTGCGATCGACAAAATAATGAAGCGTTTCATGATACACCTTGGAATGAGGAATACTTGTTTTCTTTGACTCCTTAGAATCAGACACTTGACTGAGTAACCCATGAAGGCTGCCTGAGAGTTGATTAAAAACTAGCTGAGAAATTGCTGAGGGCGTTTGAAAAATCATCCAATCCAATAGCATCCTGGTGATGAAACGCTTCATGTTTCACGGTTTCGTTAAGACTGGCTCGTTAAAACTGACTTTTTTGCATCTGACGCTTTCCTGCTAACAGACTGCCAAACCCAATCAAGCTCAGCACTGCTGAAGGTTCTGGTACGGGTTTAGACGCAACCCCTTGGAAAGTAATTTCATAATTACCGGTGTGAGACACGCCATCGTCGGCTGCCTTCAGTCCGGAATTGGTCGCAGAAAAGCTATAGCCATAGCCCGTGTTGCCATTGTAAGCATACTTGAAAATTTCGCTTGCTTGAATGGTCTGAGCAGAGAGCGTTGTTTTCATCCCTCCAGCCATCACAGCGCTGAGCTAATGCTAGTAATTGCAGATTCCAATTGCTGTTTCGCTATTCTAACTGGGCCTGCTGGCGGATTTTTGGGAAGTTTAGCTAGGTCAGCCTGAGCTTTGGTTAAATCTTGCTGTAACTTGGCAGTCAGTTGATCCACAGATTGAGTCAGCAAGGGTGTAGCATTCCAGTGTCCTGCTAAACCGATCCGAATAAGTCCCGTATTATCGTCCTGGTTAACATAAGCGATATTGGGATCACTGAATCTTTGGAAGCCTCCATATTCTTTAAAGCTGCTAAAGAGCAAGTCTTTTGCAGGGTAGGCAGATTTCCAAAACCATTGCTGGTCAGAGCCTCGCTGAACCACTTCTGCCCGAAAGTCATGCCACCGACATCACTCATCCAGTCATCAAACGTCAGGCTGCTGATAGTAATGTCTTGACCCCCAATTTTCCCAGTCAGGCTAGTAGACTTTGTAAAGTCAAAACCTGCTTTTTCGGTACTAGCAGCCAACTCCACGTTTCCTGTGGGTTTGCTATTGTTACCGTCCAAGACCCTTTGGAGATTGGCACTGGTATTGGGAACTAGGAAAGTCTGAGTAGAGTTGGCATCATAAATAAGATAGTCATTTGATGCGGCACCGCTCATGCTGACAGCCGTCAGCGTGCCAGCAAACGCAGGCGACGTTAGGATTGCCCCTGCGCTTGTAGCGATCGCTGTGATCGCAAACTTCTGTATTTTCCTTGGCATAGAATCGTCGTGGGGTGAATTGAGCACAGAGCAACGTTGAGCCGCACTCTTCCGTGATTTACACGAAATATGTGTAGCTTTAGATACTCATAGATTGCCCACTTGAAACTGGAGACCTTAACAAGTTTGCAAAGCTCCTAAAAAGCTTTAGCAGAACCTTGTCAAGCAGGGATGAAGATCAGACATCTTTGCTGTTTAGGCGTCGTGTTCCACGATGTTTACCGCCAAGCTCACACAAATTACTAGCATGACTCAACCAGTCTGTGATCCCTTAAGAATTTTTTAATGACTCTACGGTTAGTTTGCAAACGATTTGTGTTCTCGTCGCTATTCCCAACTATTTTCGTCGCTGAGTAACGCGATCGCTCCTCAGCAGTCACAATTTCTGAAGATACTTTTGAACTACTTGCAACAATTCTTCAGATTTTGGAGGTTTGTTTAAAAACTCAGTTGCTCCAACTGCCTGAGCACGAACCCGGTCAACCAAACTATTTTTAGCTGTCAGAATAATAATAGGTGTCTCTTTGAACACAGGGGTATCTCGCAAGAACTTGCAGACACTATAGCCATCGGCATTTGGCAGGAGTAAATCTAGCAAAATTAAATCAGGCTTGTTTTCGATGAGTTGAGAGAATCCCCGCATTGGCTCTAGGATGCTCATCACTCGATACCCAGCCGATACCAGGGTTTTTCTTAGGGTGTAAATTAACACGGGGCTATCGTCAATGCAAGCGATCAAAGGTTGTCTCTGATCGGGCTGGATTAGCTTTTTTCTAGGGGCGGTTGGTTCTGACGAAAGTGAGTCGGCTTTGTTTTCTGGTAACGTGG
>JAAUOQ010000355.1 GCA_012034795.1 Leptolyngbyaceae cyanobacterium CRU_2_3 | reverse complement strand
CTCTGCATCTATGCTTCCACAACCCATTGGCTTGTCATGGTGATCACTGGAACTTTACTGGGGTTGGGGATTGGGCTAATTGATGCAGGCATTAATACCCTTATGGCTCACGATCAACACAGCGCCCATCTCATGGGATTGCTTCATGCTTTTTATGGCGTTGGGGCACTTTCAGGACCAGCGCTCGCTACCACTTTGCTGACCTTTGGCGTGAGTTGGCGATCGGCATACTGGGTGTTTGCTGGAATTGCAGCGCTGTTGGTAATGGGGATGATCTGGGCAGTGTCACATCATTATCCCTTAATGAATGTATCTACGTTTGTTCCTCATCAGAGTGCGGGAGAAAAATCTTTCGTCTAGCGCTGAAGTCGCCCACTGTATTAGTTGCAGGTTTACTGCTGCTAGTTTATGTCGGGACAGAAGCGTCTTTGGGTAACTGGGCATTTGCAGTACAAACTATCAGTCGAGAAACACCGGTTGCAGTTGCGGGCTATAGCGTCACGGCCTATTGGTTAGGACTGACGATCGGACGATTGAGCATGGGGCAACTGATGAAACAAATTGGGGCAATTCGGATGATAGATGGCTCTCTCGCCTTATTGACAACGGGCTTAGTCATTTGGTGGCTATTGCCCAATCAACTTTGGAGTTTGCCCTTGATCGGATTTTCATTGGCGGTAATCTTTCCAACTACGATTTGGTTGATGCCGCGCCGAGTTCCAGGGGCAATGGTTCCAGCAGCAATCGGTTTCTTGAGTAGTATGGGCAGTGTTGGGGCTGTTAGCATTCCCACTGGAGTGGGTTGGATAGCAGAAAAAGTAGGATTGGCAGTTGTTCCGATGGTGATGATGCCACTTGCAGTAGTGATGGTCATACTTCATCGTTGGTTGGTTAGAAACGCGCCTGTTAGCGTTGCTGAACAGTGAGCGGAAGCATCATATATTTTAAGTGTGGTAAAGGTTTGCCCCATCAACTATGCTCAGGCGATCGCAAAGCTCCCAATAATCCTTATCAAAATCCTGGTTTTGGGGGGCGCGACACGCATCCCAAAACCCCATTTGCGATCTACTGATACGACCCTTTCCACCCCAAATCCAGGAGAACCAGATTTACTGCTGGCTGTTGGCTGCTGGCTGCTGGCTCCCCAACACAAACTGCTCGATCGCGATCGCTACACCATCGGACTCCACATCAGGTGCAACCCAGTTGGCAGCAGCTTTAACGCCATCGGGGGCACTGCCCATAGCCACACCAATTCCAGCATATTGAATCATTTCCAAGTCGTTGAAGTTATCGCCGATCGCCATGACATTTTCGGCTTGTAGACCCAGAACTTCTTCAGCCAGGTACTTGACAGCGTTGCCTTTATTAGCGCGCGGATTCGTGGCTTCAAAAAAAGTAGCAACGGATTTGGTGAAGTAAAGCTGTTCTACCGTGTATTGTTGGCTGAGGGAAACCAATAGCTGATCAATCATCTCGGTTTTCTGGCTCATGGCCAAGAGTTTAGTCGGTTCGCCATGAGACAACATCGCCTGTCGCAAATCGCCCACCGCAATTGGCTCAATGTTGCTGCGTTCGGCATACTCAACGGAATCTGGAGTCAGTTCACGAACATAAAGGCGATCGCCAATATAAGCATGGACTGAAAGCTGGTGGCGCAGATCTGGCTGCTCAAAATAATCTAATAATTGCAGCACAAAATTCTGCGGCACCGTCAAATGGCGCGAAATTTCACCCGTGGCAGGATCTTGAATCAGCGCTCCCTGATAGCTCAACAATGGCAGTTGAGACTTCAAATCTTGATGAAATCGTAAGGCAGATCGGTACATGCGCCCAGTGGCGATCGCCACTTGTCACCCCTCTCGCCCTGCACGGACTGAATTGCCTGTTTCACTTCCGAGCGAATTTGATTAGATGCTCCAACAGTAGTGCCGTCTAAATCCAGCACCAGAAGCCGAATCGGTTGATCTTCTAAAAAGCTGGTTCCCTGCGATAGGGAAGTGGTTTGAATCTCAGGCGAGGTCTGCTGCATGATGATTTTAACGGAGTGGACGAGGTTGGACTGCTGAAAGGTTTGATTTCTTCCTAGCCTATTCTCGCCAAAAACTTCTTAAATACTATGTTTTCCCGAATGCTTGGCTTTCCTAGATGCTGAGTTTTCCTGGATGCTGAGTTTTCCTAGATGCCTGATCCCATCATCAAGTTGCTACTTCAATCCCGCCTGACGTACCCATTAGATCAACGCCCAGACCGCTGAGGACGGGTATCTCTCTCTATGTTTCACTGTTCAAGTAAGCTAGATTACCTATAACAAAGTATTACGGATTGACAGCGCATGGTTTGGCCCTTTAAGCCTCGGCTTCGGAAACAAATTGCCCGAATTGAAGTGACGGGAGCGATCGCAGGATCCACCCGAAAACAAGTGTTGGATGCCATCAAGACAATAGAAGAGAAAAAATTTCCAGTGTTGCTACTGCGGATTGACAGCCCTGGCGGCACGGTAGGCGACTCGCAAGAAATTTACAGCGCTCTCAAAAAGCTGAAAGAAAAAATTAAAGTCGTAGCAAGCTATGGCAATATCTCCGCTTCTGGCGGTGTCTATATCGCTATGGGAGCCAGCCACATCATGGCCAACCCTGGCACTATTACAGGCAGCATTGGCGTCATTTTGCGAGGCAACAACCTGGAACGCCTGCTAGATAAAATTGGGGTTTCTTTCAAGGTCATTAAATCGGGCCCATACAAAGACATTTTGGCATTCGATCGGCAACTCACTGAACCCGAACAAGATATCTTGCAAGCGCTGATTGACAGTAGCTACCAGCAATTTGTGCAGACAGTGGCAGAAGCCAGAAACTTGACGGTAGAAACGGTCAAAAGCTTTGCCGATGGACGGATTTTCACCGGGCAACAGGCAGTAGATCTGGGAATTGTCGATCGCCTAGGCACCGAGGAAGATGCTAGACGGTGGGCAGCCGAACTGGCAGGACTCGACCCTGAAAAGACTCCATGTTACACCTTTGGTGAGAAAAAAACATTCTGGAGCCGCTTCCTGCCTGGGCGCGGGCAACTTGGCACAAAGCTGGCTGCCGGAACAGACTGGTTAGAATTTGAATTATCCACTAGCGGGTTACCGCTATGGATGTATCGCCCCTAACCAGGGAGCGGGGACAAGAGTGTGGGAATAGTGAGGTAAGTTGAGTCGCTGGGTAACTCAATGGCTCGGCTTGCTGCAAATGGGTATTAAGATTCTCCATAATCTACACCCCAAACCCCAAACCCCAAACCAAACTAAAGACAAGTTTAGAAATTTCAAGAGAGCTGGAGGATTTCAACGTGGGCTGGAAAGTGCGGGCAATTCGTGGGGCAACCACTGCCTCAGATAATTCAGTGGAAGCCATTCGGGAAGCAGTGACAGAACTTTTAGATGAGTTGGAAAGCCAAAATCAAATTGATTTCGATGACATCATCAGCGTCACTTTCTCTGCTACCCGTGATCTAGATGCTGTATATCCTGCCGCGATCGCCCGCGAACGCCCCCACTGGCAAAATGTTGCCCTCTTAGATGTGCAGCAAATGTATGTGGAGGGCAGCCTGCAACGCTGCATCCGTTGCCTCATTCACATCAACACGCCCGAACCCTACGTCCGGATTCGTCACTCTTACTTGCGGCAAGCCCAGCACCTGCGTCCAGATTGGAGCATGGCAGGTTTGCGAGAATAGCCTTGCTAGCAGAAAATTAGGCATTGAAATATTTAGACATTAAATTGGGGCAATCTCCGTCACAGACTGGATTGCCCCTTATAGTTCAGCAGCGATTTTCTGGATGAGAATACAGCTTGAGAAAGGTGTGCTGGCGCAAGGCTCCTACTGGTGTTGTGCCCCTACTGTAATTCCCACACCTGCATCACTTCATATAGTCATCCCGTGTTCCCTTTGCCTCGATCGCCTCTCCCATGCGTTTGAGAGCATGGACATAAGCAGCCGTGCGGAGATCGCAGTTGAGTTCTTGGGCGATCGCCCAGATCAACTCAGTTTCTTCAGTAATTTTGTCCTGGAGGCGCTGGTCAACCTCTTCTAATGACCAGTAATAGCCACTGCGGTTCTGCACCCACTCGAAGTAGCTGACCGTCACCCCCCCAGCATTGACCAAAATATCGGGAAAAACCTGAATGCCTTTGGCTTCCAACACAGTGTCAGCCGCAGAGGTAATTGGCCCGTTGGCGACCTCAAAAGTAGTGTGCCCGGATGCGATCGGCATTCTCAGCAGTAATCTGATTTTCTAGGGCAGCCGGAACCAAGATATCTACCTCTAGCTCCAGCAGTTCGGCATTGGTAATGACCGTATGCTCCACATGGCTGCATACCGAGCTTTGACAGTAAATGGCCTGGATGCCACGAGTTGCCTCTTTGCCTTGACGAACACTAGGGATATCTAATCCTTGAGGGCTATAAACACCACCCTGAGAATCGCTAACCGCCACAACTCTGTAACCTGCTCGAAATAGGAGTTCGGCAATCACCGCTCCAGCATTGCCAAATCCTTGAACCGCAACGGTTGTATTTTGGGGTTGCCGTCCTAGTTTAGGCATGATGGTTTGGATCACAAAGAATGCCCCCATCGCCGTGGCTGTTTCTCGCCCCAAACTACCCCCCATAGAAATGGGCTTACCTGTGACCACCCCAGGGGTAATTTGACGACGAATGATCCTGTATTGATCCATCATCCAGCCCATGATCATGGAATTGGTATAGACATCAGGGGCAGGAATATCCACATCAGGGCCAATAAAGTCAGCGATCGCATCTACATAACCCCGGCTCAAGCGCTCTAGCTCAAACTTGGAAAGCTCTTTGGGATTGAGAGTAATGCCGCCTTTGGCACCACCAAACGGCAGATTGAGAAC
>JAAUOQ010000354.1 GCA_012034795.1 Leptolyngbyaceae cyanobacterium CRU_2_3 | reverse complement strand
GAATCTTGGCTACATTTTTTGTTCCTAAAGTTCCCCTAAAGACGCCAGGCACAGTTTTCTCCCTTCGTTTCTACAGCAACCACAAGGTGGAAAAAACGGAGGAAAATTGGGTAGCTGAGGGGATGGGGAAGGAAATTTTTTTGTTTGAAGAGTTAACAGTAGTCGCTATTTTAGATACAAATCTACGCATTTTTAGGATGGGTGCTTGTGCGAACCAAAATTTGTGGAATTACTCAGCCTGCTCAAGGACAAGCGATCGCTCAACTTGGCGCAACAGCACTGGGGTTCATCTGTGTGCGTCAATCTCCCCGCTACGTCACACCTGAGCAAATTGGCGCTGTGGTGGCCAAACTTCCTGTTAATGCTGATGGACAGCTAACAATCGATCGGGTGGGAGTATTTGTAAATCCCACTTTAGAGGACATTGTTAGGGGAGTGGCGATCGCTCATCTCAACGCTGTACAACTGCATGGCAACGAAACCCCACAGTTTTGTCAGCAATTGCGAGCCGCTTTGCCATCGGTCGAAATCATTAAAGCTTTGAGGGTACACAGTCACGAAACCTTGCAGCAGGTTGAAATCTATGACGGGGCGATCGATACGCTGCTGCTGGATGCGTTCAATCCCGATGCCACGAACCCTGGCCTGTATGGAGGAACTGGAAAAACGCTGAACTGGCTAAGTCTAAAGCAATTTCGCCCCGCTTGCCCGTGGTATTTGGCAGGTGGTATTACTCCCGATAATGTGTTGGAAGCATTAAGCCAGGCTCATCCAGACGGGATTGATGTGTCGAGTGGTGTGGAACTGGCTCCAGGCAAAAAAGACCTAGTTAAAGTTGCCAAGCTATTGGAGCAACTAAAAAGTTTCTGAATAGAAATATTCGCGTTGAATTAGGCTCTTAACAGCCTTGTAGAGAGGTCTGAGGTCTAAGGAAACCTCTCTACAGTGAGAAGGCGGCAAGAATGCCAACCAGATTTTAACAATCTCGGTTTGTCAGTTTGCCATCGGGGGATATGGTGTGGCACAGGCGTAGGGTTCGCAAAAGGTTTAGCGTCCTAAGTCATTGTCCTCAATCCACTTGACCACATCTGATCTGGACTCGGCATATAAAGTCTTACCGGTTTGGGGATCATGAGCGCGCCAAAACAGGGTGCCATCATCACCCATGATTTGGTCAACCGAAAGCTCAGAGCTTTGCACGATTGCCTCCATCCAGGAGTGCCAAATTTGCTTAATTTGAGCGGAAAAAGCAGCAAAACCAGACTGACGTGAATCCAAACTCAGTTGCTCTTGCTCTTGCTCTAACAAAGCAATTAGTTGCATGTTCTGGTCCGCCTGAGCAACTGCCAGCCGACGGGCTAAGGAAGCAGCGATGGTTGCCTGATGTTGAGCAGAAATTTCATTTAACTTAAATTGAAGTGTGCTAGCCATAGTGAACTCATACCAAACTCTAGATCGCCAGAGATTTCCTCTGATACACTAATTTTAAAATATTTTTGTAACTTTCAGCACAAAAATATTTGTTTTAAGCATTTCCTTCATCAATTGACAAAAGACAGCAGACTCAGTAGATCGCAACGCCCCAAAAACCCATCTGCGATCTACTGAAACTCAGCGACGCTACTGTCATCCCCCTGCTTCGGCTGAACAAAACTTAAACGACCCTCACCCCAACCCCACTTTTAGAGAGGCTAGCGCGTACACACAACTCTCCCCTAAACTATTTGATAACTATTTAAACCAGATGATGCAGGCAGAATTATGGTGGAAAACTACTCCTAGGCATACCCAGCAGTTCAAAGGAACCGCATTGGTCGTTAGCGGCTTAAATTAGGGACATCCTGATGTCAGGACTACCATTGCAACGCTACGGCAACAGGTATTTTCCGTTTATCAACCCTGCTCACCCACAGTGGATATAGCTGGTAATTGTCACCGAACCAAAAAGGTAGTTGGCTTTAGACAAACCACTAATTCTTAAAACCTAAGCGGGTGATGGGACTCGAACCCACGACATTCAGCTTGGGAAGCTGACGTTCTACCACTGAACTACACCCGCACTTATAGGATTCTGATGATGGTGTTCCTTAGCATAGCGTATCTGGGGTAGATGTGACCTTACAGATTTTACATTCAAGAGTCAGTCTAATTTCTTAACTTAATTCTTGAAGGACTATCAGCCTACATTTTAGGCTTCTGAAAACTCATCCTCGTCTCCGTATTTTACAGCCAAGCTTATGATCATTCTAATAATTTGTAGGTTTCACAGAAGGTTTCGATGAATTAGATCACACCGAAATTGCTCTACACTCACATCTTCCTATTGTGAACTGCGATAAGGTAAAACTAGACTCAACTGTGGGCACTCTAGTAGAAGCAACTGGTTAGAAGTAACTTAGAGTGCGCCATGCCTTAAAAGAGAGGCATGCTTTATGGTAGACAATCGCATCTTTAAACAATCGATTGTTCTTTTTTTTCGTCAAGGTTAATTAGGATAGGGGCAGGTGAAAACTTGTATTGCTTTGGACATTTGCTAATGATCCAGAGATCTAGAGTCCTGAATAAAAACAAACGATATCGCATTGGGTGACGGGTGCATTGGGTTGGTGTAAGCCCCTAGCTAATTTCACCCCCCTTAATTCAAGCGAGGGAGTATCCAGAATGTATAACGCCACTGAACTTTTAATCGATGATTTTGTGCGACAGCTTAAGGAAGGGTATCAACGAACCTACGGCGGTTGGAAGCACGATTATGAAGATATTATTGGCTGGGTCGGGGCGATGGCGCTGGAGAATATTGCCAACAGCGATGCTCTGTATCACAACGTAGAGCATACTATCTTAGTTACTTTAGTAGGGCAGGAGATTCTCAGAGGACGCCATATTCGCGAGGGAGGGGTCTCCTGTGAGGATTGGTTGCATTTTATTATTGCACTGGTCTGCCACGATATTGGCTATGTGAAAGGAGTGTGCCGTAACGATCGTGAGGGCTGGTATGACCGAGGCAATGGAGAAGTCGTATATGTACCTCCAGGATTCTCAGATGCTAGCCTCACCCCCTATCATGTCGATCGCGCCAAACTGTTTGTAGAAGAGCGGTTTGGCGGGCATAGCCTAATTGATGCAGGACGAGTTAAACAGAACATTGAGCTAACACGTTTTCCAGTTCCGAAGGCAGAAGACCACCAAGATACAGGAAACTATCCGGGGCTAATCCGGGCTTCAGATTTGATTGGTCAGCTCAGCGATCCCCGCTATCTCAAGAAGATTGGAGCACTCTATTATGAATTTGAAGAAACGGGCGTAAATAAAGCCTTGGGCTATCGCCATCCGGGGGATTTGCGAAAGAACTATCCTAAATTTTACTGGAATGGCGTGTATCCCTACGTTAAGGATGGGCTACGGTACTTAGAATTAACGCAGCAAGGCAAACAGATTATCGCTAACCTCTACTCAAATGTGTTTGTAGTGGAGCATGAACCATTAGGTGCCGATTATCATCGAACAATGAGGGGGTTGTGGTGCAAGCGTAAATGGGTACTCCTGGTGATTCATGATGACAGGAGAGTGAGTATTTTCTATCCACTCACTTTACTTGTCATCCTGCCCTTCCTAGCATGCGCGTATGATGTCCTGTGAAGGTTTGGATAGGAAATGTATCATACAACACATTGACTTAGGGGTTTATCTTGGCTAAATGCGTGATAAACCTGCTATAAAAGTTAAGATTTTGGCTGGTAGAGCGTTGAACTATCCCTGATATTAGGCTAATAGTTGGGTCAAATAATATATGTAAAGTGTTGATGAAGTTATAATCCACTGCTTGACATGCTGGTGATATTCAATCTAGAGAAAGCGTTAAGGGACGAATGCAATTACGGCAAAGTCTGCGTTCAGATCAAGACTTCCCAACGAGATAGCCTTCTAACGAAACTAACCACTGCCTCAGTTCCTCCTCTTGCAACAGAGCGCGATCGCCCTTCCCAAATCGCTGCAACAGGTGATGCCTAACTTGCGATCGGCTCCATCCCAGGCATCTGATCTGCACAGAAATTGCCGCCAGCGTGTCTGAAAGATCAAAATTGGGACAGACTGCCTCTTGATCACCCAGAAGGGGCTGGACTGATATAACGCTTACAGGTTGCAGATCAGGTTGTAAACCAGTAGAGTCCAACTCAACCAGAGTGAACTGCTGCACTCCCACCTGCATTCCAGCCAGGGGCTGCGACTCTGAACGTGCCAAACTGGACAATGCCTCGGCAACCAAAATTGGATCACCTGATGCTAAAAACCTCTGCATTCGACTTTGATGGCTTGCTGAGTCGTCATTTGCCTGGTGAGCAAGCTGGTTTGGCTTGAACTGCGGTAAGCCTCTCAAACCGCGATTACCGCCTGTGGATTGAGAAATCACAGAGGGGCGATCGCTCAAACCTTCACCTGCACTGACATTACCGCCTAGTGTAGATAATAAGCTTGTAAGACTATGAACATTCGGTGCGCCCTCAGCGCAACCGAATGTTTCAGTCGAATTTGTAGCCGACGAATTTGTAGCCGAGGCGTTTAGGGGAAGTTCTCGGTTTTCCAGATTTTCCACAGCGAAATGTTGGGGATGCCATAAATCGCGATGACGATAGAGCGATCCTCCACCAATACCATACTGAGTTAAAGCGTGGAATCGAGCCGTGGCTCCTATAGGTAAACTGTTGGTATCGAGCAAATTAGCGATCGCCCTACAAATTCTGGTGCGGGCTGACTCAGACTGCTGCTGATTCCAAGTAGGTAAAGACGAAGAAGATAGAAAAACAGGCTCCGGAAAAACGGGTTCCTGTTTTTCCTTGTATTTACCCTTCAAAGTGCCATAACGGAAATAGTGACTTCCTTGAACACACCGGGCCCACTCTGCTGCTCGTTG
>JAAUOQ010000353.1 GCA_012034795.1 Leptolyngbyaceae cyanobacterium CRU_2_3 | reverse complement strand
GCCTTACTTGACGATTCGAGAAGTTCTGCAAAAGGAACAGACTTTTCTAGATCTGTGACTATAGCAATCCTAAATTAGCAATCCTAAATCAGTCATAAGATAAACCCAAGAGGGGTTTGGGGATGCGGTCCCAAGGCTACGGTGTACACACAAGTGATTAACTCTAGCCAAAGTCCTAGCAAACCGCCCCCCAACCCCCAATTCTGGGGGAGCCGAACCCTTCAAAGTCCTCCAGAATTGGGGGATTTAGGGGGCTGAAAAGCCTGAAACGAAGCAGTTTTCGACTTGTGTGTACAAGGTAGGTCCCAAGGAGGGGGCGTTGCCCCCTCCACCCCTTCCTCACATCATTTGGGATTGCTGTGGATCTGTTGGTTAAGTCGGCTGGTTAAGTCGGCTGGTTAAGTCGGCTGGTTAAGTCGGCTGGGTGAGGGTACTCAAGCTAGCGATCGCCTCCCCATCTCCAAAATTTTCAAGTTTCATAGGAATCAATCAACAATGAGCATCAGAGTTGGCATTAATGGATTTGGGCGAATTGGGGCGGTTGGCGCTACGGGCTGCCTGGGGATGGTCAGACCTGGAGTTTGTTCACATTAACGAACCGAAAGGTGGAGCCGTTACTGCGGCTCATTTGCTGAAGTTCGATTCGGTTCATGGACGCTGGGCACCGGAGGTAGAAACCAGAGCAGCCCAAGTTTGGGTTGATGACCAGCCTCTTAGCTTTAGTGAATGCTCGACGCCGGGTGAAGTTGCCTGGAAAGATTTAGGCGTGGACTTGGTGCTAGAAGCATCTGGCAAATTTAGAACGACCGCAACCCTTGATCCCTACTTCCAACAAGGCGTGCGGAAAGTGATTGTTGCGGCTCCTGTGAAAGAGGGTGCATTGAACATCGTTATGGGGGTGAATGGACCACCTCTATCAACCCGGTCAGCACCATCTTCTGACCGCAGCATCTTGTACTACCAATTGTCTGGCTCCTGTGGTGAAGGTCATCCACGAAGGGTTGGGAATTCGGCATGGCGTGGTGACCACAATTCATGACAACACTAATACGCAAACGATCGTAGATGCCCCCCACAAGGATTTGCGACGCGCTAGGGCAACCAGCCTATCGCTGATCCCAACTACGACTGGCTCGGCAACGGCGATCGGGCTAATTTACCCAGAACTCAACGGCAAACTCAACGGTTTGGCGGTGCGCGTCCCACTGCTCAATGCCTCTCTCACTGACTGCGTATTTGAGGTGTCCCGCCCCACCACCGTTGAAGAGGTCAACAGCCTGCTGAAAGCTGCGTCTGAGCAAGCCCCCCTCAAAGGCATTTTGGGCTACGAAGAGCGCCCATTGGTTTCAATCGATTACAAAGATGATCCCCGTTCTGCCATCATTGATGCTCTCTCCACAATGGTGGTGGATGAGACACAGGTGAAAATTTTGCCTGGTATGACAACGAGTGGGGCTATGCCAATCGCATGGTGGAATTGGCCAGAAAAGTTGCCTTGAGCCTTCGAGCCTAAATCCTTATATCCGACCCCTAAACTCATGACATCTACCGCCTCAAAAGCCAATCTCAAAAACTATATTCTGGTGACGATCGCCTACTGGGGATTCACACTCACAGACGGGGCGCTAAGAATGCTGGTGTTGCTGTACTTTTACAACATTGGCTACACGCCCTTGCAAATTGCCTTCTTGTTTCTGTTCTACGAGGTGTTTGGGGTCATTACCAACTTTTTAGGCGGCTGGATTGGCTCTCAGTTTGGGCTAAAGGTGACGTTGTATGCCGGAATTGGGTTACAGGTTTTGGGGTTGGCCATGTTGGCTTTTCTTGATCCTGCCTGGTCACAGACAGTCGCGATCGCCTATGTAATGACGGCTCAAGCCTTCTCAGGCATTGCCAAAGACCTGACTAAAATGAGTTCTAAAAGCGCCATTCGTTTAGTCGTGCCGCAAGAGTCACAATCTTCTCTGTTTAAGTGGGTGGCAGTGTTGACCGGCTCGAAGAATGCCCTGAAGGGAGTTGGCTTTTTTATGGGTGCAGCGCTCTTAGCTGCCTTTGGGTTTAAGAATGCCCTGTTGATCATGTCTGGGGGATTAATTGCCGTGCTGTTGACAGGATTTTTCTTGCCGAACGGCATGGGCAAAATTAAGAAAAAAGTGGGCTTTACCCAACTGTTTTCCAAGAGTCGAGAAATCAACATTCTTTCGGCTGCTCGGTTCTTCCTGTTTGGCTCTAGAGATATCTGGTTTGTGGTTGGCTTGCCAGTGTTTCTGCGCGGCCCATTGGGTTGGTCGTTTTACCAAGTGGGTGGCTTCATGGCTTGCTGGGTGATTGGCTATGGCTTGGTGCAATTTCTGGCTCCTGCCTTGTTAAAGCGGTTTGGCAATGGACAGCCACCTAATGCTCATACAATTCAGTTTTGGACATTTGCTTTGATCGCTGTGCCTGCTGGAATTGCGATCGCCCTTCAGCTTGGACTCCCACCCAATGCAGTGATTGTGGTAGGACTGGCAATTTTTGGGATTGTCTTTGCCTTCAACTCAGCCGTGCATTCCTATTTGGTGCTGGCATACACCAATGATGACAAGGTTGCCTTGAACGTGGGCTTCTACTATATGGCAAACTCTGGCGGACGATTGATCGGCACGGTTCTATCAGGGCTAGTCTTTCAACTCTTTGATCTGGTGGGCTGTCTCTGGGTTTCTAGCTTTTTTGTATTGGCGGCAGGCTTGATTTCGCTAAAGCTGCCTGACCCGCAACCCCAAACGGCGATCGCTTGGAAAGCGGGAGATGGAGATTAAATGAGCAAACAATGACTTCCCAAGAGGAAGCTAAAGCTCTGTTTGGAAAGCGGGAGATGGGATTAAATGAGTAAACAATGACTTCCCAAGAGGAAGCTAAAGCTCTGTTTGCCATTGCTGCATCCCTAGCTCCCGAACAATTTAGAGATCAAATTAACCAACTGTCTAGATGAAATGTCTTAGTTATCGAATATTTTAGTTATCGGATGCGATGAATTCGCTTTAGCAGGAAAACTGAAAATTCGTGTCTGACTTCATTTGATCCCGCACTACAAATTCTTCTAACTGAAATGGGATTGCTCAAGGATTCCAGCCTCTAAACAATTTTGAATTGCTGGGCAGTCACTGATGCTATCATTCACTCTTCCTCCTTATCTCCTATTAACCTTAAATCAAATTTTAGTTACACCCTTGCAAGGTTAAGAAAAATGGATAAAGTCAGGAGGGCTTGCCAGCGTCAGCTTTTGCTCTTGAATGATTACTTCGACGACTAGCAATTCCTTCTCAATCGATCTATCGGATATATCTATTTGAGTCCACAACAGGGTTGCCAACATTTTTCGATAAAGTGCTAGTTGAAGTAATTGAAATTTACTACCAGTAATAACATTAGTCTCCTCTAATAATTCTTCAAGTACAGCGCGGTAGGCTTCTAGCCCCTTATTTTGCTTAAAGCCAGGAAGGGCTTCTGCCAGAGCATGGACTTCATTTACGTTTAAATGCTTGATCGATCGACCTCTCAAAAATTCAGCGATGTTGAGACCGCGCTTGAGCAGTTGTCTCTGAAATTGACTCGCCAATTTCTCTCTGGCGTATATTTCAGGACTACGCTGCCAAGTTTGATAAAACCATAACGCACTCACTAGCAAAATCGTGCCATTCCATACCCATTGGGAGCCAAAGCGGTAAGTGATTAATTATCGAACGTCCCGCAAAATAAAAAAGTAGTTGAAAATGCTCGCAGTGCAAACAGTAAACAAACGATGCTGTACTTCTTCAGGGCTAAGCACCGCCCGCTTTTTTTTGAGATATGTCTTATATGCTTTCTCTAATAAACGTCCTAAAACATACCCACCTATGCTAAACAGCGCTAAGAATAAAGGCACAGCAATTAATTTGGAGATAGGGATTGCATGGTCGAAAAGATAAAAACCAGGTTTCAGCAGATCGGTTAGTTGTTCATCGCTGCGGCGCGCCCAGGCACCAGAGAAGTAGAAATCCCAATTGCCAGCGAAAAGTCTATAGTCAAGAAAAAAGCCAATCACAAGTCCCACGTAACTGTAGTAGAGAAATTTCTGCTCTGGCTGTGTAACGCTTTCCCAATAACCTTTTTCAGCATCAATATCCATACAGCCACTTTTGCACGCCACACACGCCGATTGTTCTTACCTGCCTCTAGTGTGCGGCACATAGATTGCGTGATTTTGCGATCGCTAATATGCGCTTTACTCGTGAGTAAGCCACCGGGTTCTGCATAGATCTGCTGCACAGGAGCCATGGGGCAGAAATAGTGGCACCAGGTTTTACCCCCATACAGATAGCCAACGGCGATCGCTGCCACAATCGTCCCCAGTAAATAAAGACCCAGCATCACCCGATTGGCATCAATAAAAAGTAATCGACTGCATAGACCTAAATAGAGTAAGCCAAACTGTAAATATGAGTGATTACGACCGAGCCAGGAGTTCTGCTTAATTCTGGGAATCTCCAAACGAGGCTTATTTGTTTTGGGATCAACGCGCTTTAATTGACGTTGCCAACCCAACGAACGTGGAATTTGCGATAGAAAGGAAAGAGGACAAACACGCCGCCAAGCTTCGTGTCCTCCAATGAGCAAAATGACGATCGACGCGGGTACAACAATGCTCCAAAAGATTGGTGCGCCAAGTGCATAGGGTTTGACATTGACACAATCTCCCTGCAATTTCACACAGTCGCTTGCATTAATGTGAAGTGGGCTTAAGGTGTTGCTAGAGTCCGTTAGCCACGGTGAAATGGGGTCATAAAATAGGGAAGCAATGAGAAGTAACCAGCCAATAGTCAGCAGAAATCGGACGCGGTGCATTTGCTGCTCCGAGAAGAAGGTAAACATATTCTTTTCGCCTCATTCAAAAATTAGATCG
>JAAUOQ010000352.1 GCA_012034795.1 Leptolyngbyaceae cyanobacterium CRU_2_3 | reverse complement strand
GGCCAGGCGAGTGTAGCGGAATGCCCAAAAAGCACCTGCAAACAGCGCCAAGAGCCCTATGACTGCAAACAGCAAGCCTATGCCAGTTTCGGGGCTGCTAATTCCAGTTTGGGGGACAGCCCCTGGTGTGGCAGGCGCAACAGTAGCCGCAACTCCCAAACCAGAAGCGGCAAATAGCAAAACAATCCCCGAAACGATTGCCAGGACGATTTGTACCCAGAAGCTAATCCAGCCAACGAGCCGAAAGGATGAGGCAACACGCTTTACCGCAGGAGGAATAGAGTAAGATTCCGATCGATTTTCCATACGTTTTACCGTTAGGGAAGGCCAGAAAAGACGCTGGGGGCAAACTGGCTTTTATAGATAACTTAAAGTAGGGCAGTAAAATATAGCTTGACACAGAATAGCTTGACATAGATCTGAACGCACGTCTGGACGCAACAGATGAAAAACATTGCTTTTCAACTAGCGATCGCCCGTTATGCAACCTGCTAAGCAACCTGTTAAGAAGAGTGTTTGGGCGAACCAAAGTGCGATCGCCACCCCATGTATGCGGCTAGTAAAACTAGAAACACTAGCCCTATTCCTCCAGCTAAAGGATTTTTGTCAACTCCCGTTAGCCATTCGGGTACTTGCCCTGAGTAACGTGCCAGTTGCCCGACATTAACCAGGTAATATCCCCAAATCAGTCCGGCATGTAACCCAATGGGCAACCCCAACCGCCCTTGATGCAGAACTCCTGTGATTCGCATCTGACGACGAGTCGATCGCCTTGCCCAAACCAAAGCCAATCCCAGCAACAGCAAACCAGGGAATTGCGGAAATGTGCGGATCACTTCCGGCAAAGGCTTGATGAAGTGCAGCACAGCATAGAGTCCGCTATTTGCCCAGAGCGCTGCGGTGTCGCTGTAGTCCCGCTGTAGCTCATCAAACATCCAACCTCGGAATACAAGCTCTTCGGCAAAGCCTGTTCCTAAGCCAACTAATAATCCTTCCAATGCCACTTTGAACAATGCAGGGGAAGGAGTTTGCCAGATCAGCCAGCCTAACCCACCTTGCATTCCAAAAAGGAGCAAGAGGCTTAGCAACCCAATTGCCAATCCTTGCAGGAGTTCCATGCCAGCCTGACGAGTGATCGTTAGCCCATAGGTATGAAAGATTCTCTTATTTCGATAAAGCCACTTGCCCCAACGCGGAATTAACAGTAGAAACCCCACAAAAAGCAGGGGCATGGTGATCAAGGTGACAGTGTTGGGATCTTTAGTGAATAGGGCGATCGGTGTGGCGATCGGCAACCAGCACACCAACAGCACAAGCAGCAGCGCTAAAATTCTGATGGGTGCAGGGTAACAGGCTATGTTTGCAAGTTTAGATTTCAAGGTGTGATTACGGAGAGTGTCATTACAGATCATGCCCAGTACTAGTCCTAGGTAGAGGGTTCTGGTGCAACAGGAACCTCTAGCTATTCATCCGGTTCAATCGTGCTGGTTAAACCCAAACTTGTTAGGCTCTCGCAGTAAAACTCAGCATGCTCTTGAGCACAGGTAATAACCAAGGCAATACCGTTGGTATGGGCTTCCATCATAATACTGACGGCTTGCGGCATCGTCAGGCTGGTAACGGTTTTCATTAAAGACTGCACCACATGTTCCATAGAGTTGAAGTCGTCATTGTGCAGCAGCACCTTGTACCGAGGGGCTGGTTTACGCACAGTTGATGTTGATTGCTGCCGAATTGTTTCAATTGCCACGGCTCTATCCTCTTGATCCTCTTGCTAAGCTAATGGACTGTATCGTTGTAGACAGTTTTCGCAAATTTTGGGTTTAACTTCAGTCATCTGCCTCACGCCTATTGTTACAAAAACTTATAGCTTTGTAGCTCATTGTCTGGAGTTATTCCAAAAGATCTGAAAGATCTATCAGAAAAGGGGTGTCAAGATCTCTGGCTTGCTGATTTTTGGACGGTCACTAACGGTCACTGTAAATGAACTGACATCAGTAGCCCTACAAGAGCAAGCTAGCGTGAAGAAGAAGGGCGATCGCTTGCCAAATGCGTTAAGTCAAATTAAGATTGGGCGCAGCCCCCCAGCACTACATAAGGGTCGCAAATCTCTACCAAATTGCTTGATAGCTCTACCCATAGCGTGCTCTTATTTAATCTGATTTAGATAGTTACTCATCATCCCGCCAAAATGCGGAGAAGTCCCCATGAACGCTAAACCGCTCAATTCTGAACTTTCCGTCAATACTACGACTTCCAATCATCAAGACCATGCAGCGATCGCCATGTCTTCTCAAGATAAATTTGCCCTCGTTTGGGAAAGCGAAGGACAAGACGGTGATGGCGAGGGCATCTACGCACGGTTATATCGCGTAGGGGGAGCACCTACGGGTTCAGAGTTTCAAGTGAACACCACAGAAGATAACGATCAGACCGATCCAGCGGTTGCGATGGCGGGAACTGGCAATTTTGTGGTTGTTTGGGTGAGCAATAATCAAGACGGCAGTGGCACCGGCGTATTTGCCCAACGGTTTGATGAAATGGGGCGAGTCTTAGGATCAGAGTTTCGGGCAAATACCACTGTTAATGGCAATCAAGAAAACCCAGCAGTGGCAATGGATCTCAACGGCAACTTTGTTGTGGTTTGGGAGAGTGACGGGCAAAGTGCCAAAACTACCGTGGGTGAGGATGATAGTGGTAAAGGAATTTTTGCCCAACGATTTGACATTAATGGCACCAGAATAGGGGCAGAATTTCGAGTTAATACCACAACAGATAATAATCAAAGCAATGCTGCGATCGCCATTAACAACAGCGGCAGCTATGTGATTACTTGGCAAAGTAGCCGACAAGATGGCAGCGGTGAAGGGATTTTTGCTCAGCGCTACAGCCGTGAGGGGGATCTAGTTGGGCAAGAGTTTCAAGTGAATAGCGAAACCAGCAATAACCAAGAAAATCCGTCAGTGGCGATCGATGCGGGTGGTAATTTCATCATTGCCTGGGAAAGTCAAAATCAAGATGGGAGTGGCAGTGGTGTCTATGCCCGCCGCTATAGCGCTAATGGTCAACCCTAGGGGCGAAGAATTTCGGGTTAATTCAGAAACCGACGGCAATCAGAGAAATCCCACGGTTGGGGTGGATGCGGAGGGCAATTTCACCATTGCTTGGGAAAGCCAAAACCAAGACAACGATGGCTACGGGATTTATGCCCGACACTATACCACTGGCGGCACAATCAGCGATGAGTTTCGGGTCAACTCTGAGCAAGATCAGGATCAAACCAACCCAGCTATTGCGGTCAGCGATGGGGGCAACTTCGTCATTAGTTGGGTTAGCGATGATCAAGATGGGGACGGTAACGGCATTTTGCTCAGCAGTATGACACTGGAGCAAGCACTCCTACGGGCAAAATTGAGGGAGATGAGCGTAATAACAGCCTCCTGGGTACAGATCGGCAAGACAAGATCTACGGGTATGGCGGCAACGATACGTTAAACGGATTCAAAAGTAATGATGCTTTGTGGGGAGGCAGTGGACGCGATCGCCTCTTTGGAGGCGGCGGCAAGGATACCCTCCGAGGCGGCAGCGGTCGCGATACGCTGGAAGGGGGGCTGGTCGTGATCTGTTGTATGGAGATAGCGATAACGATTGGTTAGTGGGTGGGGATGGCAATGATATTTTCGCCATTGGCCAAACTGCTGGACTTGAAAGGATTGAAGATTTTCAAAATGGCAAGGATCGCCTAGGACTATTGGAAATGCTGGAATTTAGCAACCTCACGATTGTCCAAGATCGCAACAATGTCCTCATTAGCGTGGGGGATGATCTACTGGCGATCGTCAAGAAAGTGACGGTTGCAAACATTACTGCCGCCGATTTTGTCAAGCTCTAAAAGCAATAATGTAGAGCAGGCTGCCTGCCAAAACTTCTCCCGCCTGTTCTGCCAGAACCCGCCTGTTTTCCAGAATCAATTAGGCACGCCTCTTGTCTCAAAAGCTCGACAGGATTCATAAGGGCGTTATCATAGTAGGCAAGTTGACATTTCTTAACGATCCTGTCTACATGACAATTTCTCTTCCTGGCTCTAGTAAACTTAAGCCGTTCCTGACAGAGAAGCTCTTTTTTGGCAATGAGCCAACCCCAGAGCTAATTGCCATCCTGCTGGTTTATTTTGTTCAAGGAATTCTGGGATTGGCGCGGTTAGCCGTTAGCTTTTTTCTGAAGGATGAACTAGCTCTGAGTCCGGCACAAGTCTCTGCCCTCATGGGGGTCGCAGCATTGCCCTGGATGGTGAAGCCACTGTTTGGATTCATTTCCGATGGCTTGCCTGTGTTTGGTTATCGCCGCCGTCCCTATCTGATTTTTTCCGGTTTTTTAGGGACAGGCTCTTGGATGGTTTTGGCAACGGTGGTTCATACCGCCTGGGCAGCCACTTTGGCGATCGCTTTGGGTTCGCTCTCTGTGGCCCTCAGTGATGTGATTGTCGATTCCCTGGTAGTAGAACGGGCCCGTGCCGAGGAAGTGAAAGACGCAGGATCACTGCAATCGCTGACCTGGGGAGCTTCGGCTGTGGGAGGACTGATTACCGCCTACTTCAGCGGTTTCTTACTCCAGCACTTCAGCAACCGCACAGTCTTTGAAATTACAGCAATGTTTCCGCTGATCGTGTCGGGTGTAGCTTGGCTGAGCCATCGATCGATGTACAGCTACGTACGTCTGAGCATCGATCGGATGTACAGCTACGTACGTCTGAGCATCGATCGATGTACAGCTACGTACGTCTGAGCATCGATCGATGTACAGCTACGTACGTCTTGAGCCCAATCGATCGATGTACAGCTAGTACGTCTGTCGATCGATGTACAGCTCCGTACGCTGAAGGCAAATGAGATGTCACAACGTACGTTCTGCTCCGATTCCCAT
>JAAUOQ010000351.1 GCA_012034795.1 Leptolyngbyaceae cyanobacterium CRU_2_3 | reverse complement strand
CGAATATCACTCAGCAGTGAAGTAGGCAGGATGAACGAAGATTGAAGATTATTGGAAGGCGGTTCCATGTCCTGAGCCAAGCAGTGTGCTCATAAATACTAAGGCAAATTAGTACGAATAAACTGCTCAATATTTTTTCAAAAAAATATAAATCCGATTATATAGAGTAAAAAGTGAAGTATGGCAATCAGCTCTTTCAAATTCGTTGAAAATATCCAAAAATGTCTATATTTGGATTCGATTGGGGTAATTTTGGGGTAATAAATCTTATCAATGGCTAGAACTGTTGATATCACTAGATTTTTCCGGGGACTCATAAGCCCAAGGTCGCAGGTTCAAATCCCGCCTGAGCCATCCAAGAAACTATGACTAAAATATTCAGGAGGTCTTAAAGTGACCTCCCTGAAATATTTTTAGTCATTATTGGTCAAATTTAGTTGCAAAAGTGGTGTACGGGTGGTGTACGAAAACAGTCCATTTGAACCAGCAATTCCAAACTCAAATTTTGACAAGTGGTAAAAGCAAGCCGGAGAATCAGAAGACTTCCAAAAGAGAAACTTGATGGAGCCAATGAAGTTGAGTTTTGGTGCGTTGATCACCTACCTAAATCGGCGATCGCCCGACCTCAAAACAGCCCTGTCCAGCAAGGGAATCGGTAAGCAGCACCGTTCCGCCAGAGGGACGGGAGCGATCGCGCTGTTCAGGGGCGCAGGGTTGCTTCGCGCTGGTTTTTTCTTGGTTCTGCCCTGAGAAGACGCACTAGGTTAAGGGTCGGCAGCAAAGGACTATGCCCGTCCCTCCGGCTCCACTGGGGTACTCCGTCGCACGAGCAGCAGAGCGCAAGGTTGTTGTGGGACGCAGAGGACATCCCTGCTGCTCCGTGCTACAGCCGCGACAGATGCTGAACTGGAGTTTTAGCAGCTTCTAGCAGACGGGCAACTTGATCCAAGCCCATAGCGGCGATCGCACACGTACGCAGCTTTTCCAGTGTAGCTCCGGGGTCAAGGGCTCATCTGGGAGTTTAACGGCTGGGACAGGGCGGCAATCGGGGGAGGGGGCAGTTTATTGGTCATGGGTGGATTCTCCTGAAGTCATGGGCTGGGCAACGGGGCAAATGGGATGATGAAATATAAAGGGCGTAGTTATCTTTTTTGTCAAACGGACAGTTATGTTGAGATAAATCCTATTGCCTATTGCCTTCTGCCTATTGCTTGACCATATGCCTTAAGTTTTCCCACAGACGCTGCATTTCTTGCCAAAGCTGAGGAGGGGCGATGCCAAAGGCAAGCTGGAGAAGGAGAATGATTAATGCTATGGCGATCGCTGTTCCTACCGCTGCTTTCAAGACTCTGACTAGAAAAGCAAAGACTAGAATCGAGACGATCAAAGCGGCACTCAACAGAATCAAGTTCATGGCTTGGCTCACTTCATACAATATGCCGGTACAACTTTATACGATAAGCTAGATCATCTTGCTACCATCACGTCAGGGTTGCTCAACTGAAGTTATAGAGAGACTGTTTTTAGAAAGCCGCTACCCCAAATTTATGTAAATCTGTCTGTAATAGCCTATACTGTGCGATGCTGAACAGATTTACAACATCGTCAGCCCATAGACCAATCGTGATTTTATTACCCCGCTATTGAGGATTTCCCAGGGAAAATTTTGCAGGTGTTTACTTAAAGATCTCTGAACAACAGGTTAGCCCTTGCTGAACCTCTGGCTGTAGAGCATTGATGTTCGGACTATACATCACCTCTACATTGGTCACTATAGGAGTGCGTTCATGTTTACCCGTCGTCGGAAAAGCTGGAGTCGCCGGAAAAGCTGGGAAAGAAAAACTCAGCGGCGTCCTTGGATGCTTACTGCTTTGCTACTGCTGTTAGGATTACCTGTTGGTCTAGAATTGTTGGCGAGATTGGTTGTCAGCCTAGCCGGAACCAGTCAGCAGTTTGAAACTGCTCAATCTGAGCAATCCAAGAAGGTAGAGGCTTACCGTCTTAAATTCCTCAGCCCCAAAGGACAACCCTATCAAGAGCTATCTAATTCGGGGGATTTGTCAGTTATTCGCAACCCCCTAATCGGCTATCAGTTACTTCCCCAACAAAAAAATCAATTTTGGGCAATCAATCCTCAAGGCTTTCGGGATACTAACCCCATCGCCCCAGAGAAGCCAGCAGGAGAAGTACGGATTTTTGTGTTGGGTGGTTCGGCCGCGTTTGGGCAGCTTAGTTCTAACAATGAAGCCACCTTTGCTCACCAGCTAGAACAACTTCTGAACAGTCAGGTGACTGGACAGCGCAATAATCCCAGTCGTTATCAACCTGAAGTATTACCTTATCTTGCAGAAGACGTTGATAAAGCCTTAGCTCTGCCGCCCCGCATTGCCGATCGCCAGTACCGGGTGATCAATGCGGCTGTACCCGGATATGCCTCTGGAAATGAACTGGCGATGTTGATGTTGCAAGTCTCCAACTACAGCCCAGATATGATCATCGTCCTAGACAGCTATGCTGATTTGCTACTGCCGAGTACCCAGAGCGGTGCAGATATTCCAGGATTAGATGAGGCGTTGCAGGGTACACAGCAAGACATGAGTACACAAGTATCTGAAAGCGTGAAGAGCTGGTTTAACCAAATGTATCTGGTACAAGGTTTTCAGCGCTATATTCAGCGATCGCCCCTGCCCGAAGCCGCTTCTGCTGCAACCCTCAATTTACCAACCACGCTCACCAATTCTTTAGAGCAGACCTTGACGGCTGATCCGGCTGAACTCGATCGTCGAGTTCAGCGCTACCGAAACCATTTAAAACAAATAGTGCGCTGGAGTTCTGTAAACCAACAGCGTCTATTTATTGGCATTCAACCGGAAATTGCCAACCGCCAAAAGATGACGCCGGAAGAAACTGCAATTATAGATCAACTGGGTGAGACTTATGCCAAGACCATCAAGGCAGGCTATACCAAGCTAACCGCAGCTACCAACCAGCTTGCAAACAGCTCCAGTAATGTTAAGTTGCTCGACTTACGGAGTTTTGCAGCATTGCCAGATCAGGTTTTCCAAAGCCCAACTAGCTTAACCGACACTGCCAATCGCAAGACGGCAGAGCAGTTCTATAGGGCGATCGCTGTCACTCTGGCCCTGCGACCCAAACCTTTTGGCTCATAAGGGCAAGGAGATATTTGCGCTGTTAATAAAGCCCCAGCCAAGCCAATAAGCCTTGACCTGTAAAATACTCGATCGCGAGTGTACTAACGAAACCGACCATTGCCGCCCTGCCGTTCAGGCGTTCGGCGTAGGAATTGAAGCCAAATTTTGGCTCTTCTAGCTTTGGAGGTGTAGAGGGTTGAAGTGGGGTCATGGCGATCGAGTTACAAAACTTTAGTTAAATCTAGTTACATCTTATCCTATTAGATTTAGCCTATCAAAACTGAGGAGACTGAAGTGCAAAATATTCAGAATTAAAGCCTATTAGTATCATAAGGCACAAGTTGAGCTGCCGGAGTGTGGGCAAGCTGCCCGCACTCGACATTCAGGTGGCCCCACTCGACATTCAGGTAGCCCCAGTATAAAACCAGTATAAAACCAGTATAAAACCAGTATAAAAATAGTTTGTACCCAACCAATGTCGTTGTTCTCAGCCGAAATAGGATAAGGATAGCGAGTCTTAAGACAACTGTAGGAGTGCACTTCTGTTCAAATAAATTCAGGTTTATGGCCAACTATGGCATTCAAGATAGCTCAGGAAATTTCGGTATTTGCAAAGGTTCTAATTAACTTCAGTAGATTAATAACAAGTGTTGCTAGGAGAATTCTCGATCTACTCAATTTAGCTCAATCTGCTTTGCAACACACCGTACTCCTGATCGGACAATTGACAGGTTGTATTGGACAAAACGAGGCTTTGAAACTCCGGATCTTTCTACGAATTGGATTGGTTTGATGCATTTTCTGGGTTGATGTGGACTACGATTTGTTTTTTTGCAGATCCAGTAAAGGCTCAAAATCTCAAAGCTATCTCTAATCCAACTGTGGTAGAAAATCAACAGTTGGGCACTGCCGAGTGGCAATTAAGCAATCCAGCGACCCATCAAGAAATTGAGGGATATGCCTCTTTAAGCAGTGTCAACTTGGGACAGGAGATCAAACTATTTGTTAACACTAAGGCTCCCCGCTACCGGATCGAAGTTTTTCGGATGGGCTGGTACGGAGGATTAGGCGGACGAAAAATGATAGAGGCGATCGATCGCCCTCGATTTGACCAGCCCCATCCAATATCTGATCCACAAAGCAGCTTGATCGAGTGCAACTGGCAAGATCCCTATATTTTGCAAATTCCAGAAGATTGGGTTAGCGGTTTCTATCTGGCAAAACTAACGGCAAGCAGCGGGAAGCAAAGCTATATTATCTTTGTGGTGCGCCAAGATAACCGCCCCTCAGATGTTCTGTTTCAAGCGAGTGTCACAACCTATCAGGCATACAATAACTGGGTGGCAAGTCACTCTATGAATGGAACAGCAAAGGACGCCCCGTTCATGAGGTGTCCTTTAATCGTCCCTACGCGATTAGCCCTAATCCTCAAGCCAGCTATGGAGTAGGGGCAGGAGAGTTTCTCACAAACGTCCAACCCGCGAGGCACACTTCTGGTGCGGGTTGGGAGTACAACATGGTGAGGTGGCTAGAAAAAGCAGGATATGACGTTACCTACGCCACGGATCTTGATACCCATGCCCGTTCCAGACTGCTGCTGTCCCATCGGGCATTTCTATCAGTAGGGCATGATGAGTACTGGTCTTGGCAAATGCGCCAAAACGTTGAAACCGCTCGTAACCAAGGCGTTAATCTAGGATTTTCTCAGCCAACACCTGCTATTGGCAAATCCGGTTTAAAGAGAGCAAGCTAACAGGCGACCTTTATCGAACGATCGTGGCGTATAA
>JAAUOQ010000350.1 GCA_012034795.1 Leptolyngbyaceae cyanobacterium CRU_2_3 | reverse complement strand
CGGCTTCGGGGGCCTTTATACTGCCTTGCGCCTCAGCCAACTCCCTTGGACAAAGCTTGAAAAGCCTGACATAGTGCTGGTGGATCAGCGCGATCGCTTCCTTTTTCTCCCTTACTCTATGAACTGGTTACCGGTGAACTGGAAACTTGGGAAATTGCCCCACCCTACACTGAACTGCTAGCTAATACGGGCATTCAGTTTTGTCAGGCAGAGGTAGCCAGTGTCGATGTCCAGTCTGGCCAGGTTCACATCAAAGATGCCTCAACTGCGCTGCCCTATGACTATCTGGTAGTAGCGATGGGCAGCGAAACTCCGCTTGATCGAATACCAGGCGTTGCAGAATACGCCATCCCCTTTCGGACTATTGTTGATGCTTACCGGCTCAAAGAAAAGCTGCGAGCACTAGAGCAAAGCAACGGCGATAAGATCCGAATTGTCATTGTGGGTGCAGGCTACAGCGGTGTGGAATTAGCTTGTAAATTGGCTGAACGCTTGGGCGATCGCGGGCGGGTTCGCCTAGTGGAAGCCACCGATCAAATCTTACGCACCTCACCAGAATTTAATCGCCATGCCGCTAGCCAAGCCCTGGAACAATTGGGCATTTTTGTAGATTTAGAAACTAAGGTTGAATCACTGACTGCTGACGCGATCGCTCTAGAATATCGAGGACAGGTCGATACTCTGCCTGTGGATGTAGTGCTATGGACAGTGGGGACAAAAATTGCTCCAGTGGTGCAATCCCTACCGCTTAAGCACAATGAACGGGGGCAGTTGGTGCTGACACCCACTCTCCAGGTCATCGATCATCCGAATATTTTTGCTTTGGGAGATTCGGCGGAATGTATTGATGCCGAAGGTCAAAAAGTTCCGACTACGGCTCAAGGTGCTTTTCAGCAGGCAGAATATGTAGGCTGGAATCTCTGGTCATCTATTACCGAAAAACCGCTGTTGCCTTTCCGCTATCAAGCACTGGGAGAAATGATGACTCTGGGTAAAGAGAATGCCACCTTAGCTGGATTGGGAGTCAAGCTGGATGGCCCTTTTGCCCATATTGCTCGGCGTTTAATTTACCTCTACCGGATGCCGACTTTAGACCATCAAATTAAAGTAGGGCTGAATTGGATTATGCAGCCCTTACGGGATCTGTTATTGCCTTAAAGCTTTGTTTTTGCGGAATTTGAGGTAGGGTGGCTAATTTCCGCCCTACAGATTTAATCTAGTTGGCAGAGCCATACGAGATTCTAGCCCGATCGCCTCAACTCACAATTGTCCCAGTCAGAGGTGAACTTGCACTAGCATGAGGTTTTACAGGAATTCGTCCTGCTAAATAGGCTAGCCGTCCAGCGGTAGCAGCGAGCCCCATGGCCTGCGCCATAGCTGCTGGATTTTTCGCTTGGGCGATCGCTGTATTAATCAGGAGCGCATCGGCTCCCATTTCCATGGCTTGAGCGGCTTCGCTAGGCGCACCAATGCCCGCATCTACCACCACGGGTATATTGATGGTTTCAATAATGATCTGGATATTGGCAGTGTTTCGGATGCCTTGCCCCGAACCGATGGGTGAACCCAAAGGCATTACAGTTGCACAGCCCACTTCTTCTAAGCGTTTTGCCAGCAGCGGATCAGCGTTGATGTAGGGCAAAACTGCAAAGCCTTCTTTGACTAGCTTTTCAGCAGCTTCCAGTGTGCCTATTGGATCAGGCAATAAGTACTTCGCATCGGGGATAACTTCCAGCTTGACAAAATTATTGTCTTCCTGACCCAAAAGCTTCGCCATTTCTCGTCCGAGGCGAGCGACCCGTACTGCCTCTTCAGCCGTTTGGCAACCTGCCGTGTTGGGCAGCATCCAAATCTTGCGCCAATCTAGGGCTTCTGCCAGTCCTTCATGCCCAGGAGCATTAGTTTGAACGCGACGCACTGCCACAGTGACAATTTCACAGCCGCTAGCAATGACACTTTGGCGCATCTCTGCAAAGTTGCGATATTTGCCAGTACCCGTCATCAGCCGAGAGTGAAACGATCGGCCAGCAATAACTAGGGGCTTGGGGTCGGGGAGGGAAGCAGGGTGAGGAGGGGAGGGGGGCAACGAGAGGGTATCAGTGGGGGAAGGGTATTGCAGCATTGGGGTCGATATTGATTGAAGGGAGTCGGTTTGGCCACGGTAGAAGCGTTCCCAGGAGAAAGCATTGAGCAGCGGCGAGGATTGCCGATTGTAGACGCGATCGCCAATCAACTTAGCAGTTACAGGGGCTAACAAAATTCCGTTGCGGTAATGTCCAACCGCCAGGGTCAGATTATTACAGAGACTAGCACCCAAAATGGGCAATTCATCAGGCGTGGTTGGACGGAAGCCCCACCAGCATTCATGAATGGGAAAATGACCCAACAGGGGATAGAGACGAATAGCGGCATTGAGCAAAGTTTGCAGTCCATCAGGAGTATTGTAGGGCGTGAAACCTGCGTCTTCGCTAGTAGCTCCAATCACAATTCTCCCATCCCGACGCGGCACGATGTAGATTGCTTCACCAAACAAAACTCTCTGCAAGGGAAGCGTGATGGGATGACTGGACGGCACTTGCACTGACAACATTTGCCCCTTGCGAGGTTGGATAGGCACAGGTAGCAAATCTTGTGACCAGGCACCTGTAGCTAGGATATAGTGCTCCGCAGTGCGATCGCTGCTGTGGTGCTCAACCCAGTCACCCGTCCGTGGTGCTGCTGAATCCCCGTCACCGCTACTCCTGCTTGAATATCAATGCCCAGAACTTCAGCCGTCAATCGCAATGCTTGAGCCAAGGCTCGATTATCCACCTGCCCTTCTTCGGGATACCACCAAGCCCCTACCACGTCCCGACTCAGTCCAGGCTGAGCCTGGTGGATGGCAGTGCGATCGAGCCAGACGCGATTGGGACAGAGATCAGGAGGGGAACCAGAGCATTCCTGATTTTGCCGATCTAGCGGGGCATAGAGTGGGGCAAGAATGCCGCTCGACCAATAGCCTGTACTCGTGGCACTTAAGTCTTCCAGCTTGCTAATCCAGCCCGGATAGAGCGCTAAACTTTCCAGACACAGATCCAGCATGGGGCTAGCAACAATTGCTTCAGCCCTAGGAGCCAACATTCCAGCGGCGGCATGGACAGCAGCTTGCTGGAAGTCGCGACTAAGAACAGTAACAGCAGCCCCTCTTAGCTTCAGATCAATAGCGATCGCCAGCCCAATCACACCACCGCCCATGATTACGATGTCATTTGTTGGACGCATGGAAAACTCCGTACTCACCTGAAACTTAACCCAGCTACAGAAATTATCACTGGATTGACCAAAAATGCATCTTACGCAGGTGGGGCAGAGTGCAAAGCAGTCTTACCATAGGGCAGAGACAGGGCGGACAGAACTCGGACGGGCATTGTTTGATGTTCCTGCTGCTGTGCCTGGAGGAACAGTAGTACCACTCGTTGGAGATTCCACTAGGGTACTGACCCGGCTCGGAACACCATCCGGTCGAATCTGATATCCTGGCTCAGGCGATTGAGCATCGGCCGTAGGTGCAGGTTGTAAACGCTGTCCCTCAGCGGGTTGTTGTCCCAGAGGCTGTTGTCCCACATCGTAGGGATTGCCATAGACAAAGTTATCAATGCCGTTTAAGGCTCTCTGCACAAGACTAGAAAATCCCTGGTAGGCAGAGTCAAGACTAGAGGGAAATTGAGGTTGATTGGGAGATGTAGGGTATGTGGGAGAAGATGGATAGGTGTTGGGAGACTCTGGCGATGTAGCGGTTGTAGTGGGGGGTAGCGATCGGTTGAGCATCAGCACAGCCAAAAAACCAGGAGACCCAGCCCGATCAGCCGCCCAGCATCTTTGACTAGATCGATCGCCGTAAAAGCTAACCCGATCAAAACAATTCCTACAATACCAATCACAACGACAAGTTGCTCAGGCATACCCTGACCTCTCCCTCCAGTTTTACCGCGATCATCCCTAGTTCAATCATCGCCTAAGATCTTCAATTTTGTGCTATCTAGAAACAATTCAGTTCAGCGAAGCCAAAACCATGAAAATGGTGAAAAGGAAAAATGGCTCACCCCAATAACTCACCAGAGTCCTACAATGGGACGTGCTGAAGAAACCCGATCTGGAGGTGACAGCGGCGTAGCAGATCCCTGGGGTAGAGTCAGATTAGGAGCAGACTGATTAGGAGCAGGCTGATTAGGCTGCCCTTGCCCCACTTGCCCTTGCCCCACTTGCCCATAGAGCGGAGATAAGGCAGGGTCTAGCCCACTGGCTGCGGACTGCCATCCTTGAGCTACTGGCGCTACTCCCGTTGCCGCATTGGATGCCACTGTTGAGGTAGGGTCGGACGTCAGGACTGGAGCCTGTCCAAGCGCGTTGGTGGCATCCACCACTTTACTAGAGCCAAACAGCAGCGTTACTCCTGTCAGCAATGCCCAACTTAAAGGACGAACTATTCCTTTCAGCGCTGTTCCAGCGATCGCTGCTACAACACTAGCTCCTAAAAGTCCAAGAAGGGGATCCATGCGCTGCACCTCCGTAAGGCTAATGTATCTATTTTAGAGTGGAAGAATAGGGTCAGCGCAGGAAATAAGTTTTGCATGAGAGAATGAGAGGAAGCAAACGCCTCAATCCCCACTGGGTCAAAACTTTTAAACTGCCGACCTTATTTCTACAAAGCTCTACAAAACAAACTCAAGTTTCTCGTTCATCCTCCAGTTTCCCTATGACTCCATCCTCAACTGCCACTCCAAAAACCCTTTGGATCTATGACACGACCCTGCGGGACGGTGCTCAGCGCGAAGGGCTATCATTATCTACCGATGATAAGCTGCGGATTGCTCGTCAGCTTGACCGTTTGGGGATTCCGTTTATTGAAGGCGGTTGGCCTGGCGCTAACCCCAAGGACGTGCAGTTCTTCTGGCAGTTAAAAGAGGAGCCGCTCACCCAAGCCGAAATTGTGGCATTTTGCTCGACACGGC
>JAAUOQ010000349.1 GCA_012034795.1 Leptolyngbyaceae cyanobacterium CRU_2_3 | reverse complement strand
ACCCCCACATTTTCTGCTAATGAAACTCACTCAAAGGCAAAATCAATGAACTTCTGAGCGAGTCAGCCTGGTGAACACAACCACAAGAAAGAGGGCAAAGGCAAAAACAAATCTTGCACTCAGGTCGCGCAACCCGGAGCCGCTCAAGGAGGTTGTGCCTTTGATGGAGCGATGATTGCCCTAGTACCGATTACCGATGCTGCTCACCTAGTGCATGGCCCGATCGCCTGTGCCGGAAATTCCTGGGGCAGTCGAGGTAGCCTGTCTTCTGGTTCTATGCTCTACAAAATGGGCTTCACCACTGACTTAACTGAAAACGAAGTGATCTTTGGTGGTGAGAAAAAGCTTTACAAAGCAATTCTAGAAGTCAAAGAACGCTACAGTCCTGCGGCCGTGTTTGTCTACTCAACCTGTGTTACAGCCCTAATTGGTGATGACCTAGACGCTGTTTGTCAGAAAGCGGCTGATAAAACGGGAGTGCCTGTAATTCCTGTTAATTCTCCTGGCTTTATTGGCAGCAAAAACCTGGGAAATCGGGTGGGCGGGGAGAGCTTATTGGAGTATGTTGTAGGCACTCGTGAGCCAGAAATCACTACGCCTTATGATATCAACCTGATTGGTGAATATAACATTGCTGGAGAACTGTGGGGCGTATTGCCCTTGTTCGAGAAATTGGGGATTCGCGTCCTAGCGCAGATCACAGGCGATGGCCGCTATGAGGATATTGCCTGCTCCCATCGCGCCAAGCTCAATGTGATGATTTGCTCCAAAGCGTTGATTAATATGGCTCGCAAAATGGAGGAGCGCTACAGTATTCCCTATGTCGAAGAATCATTCTACGGTGTAGCAGACATGAATCGCTGTTTGCGGAACATTGCCGCTAAAATCGGGGATGCGAATTTGCAACAGCGGGTAGAACAATTAATTGTCGAAGAAACGATTAAATTAGACGATGCTCTTGCACCCTATCGAGCTAGGTTGAAAGGAAAACGAGTGGTGCTTTATACCGGCGGCGTAAAGAGTTGGTCGATCATCTCTGCTGCTAAAGACTTGGGCATGGAAGTCTGCGCCACGAGTACCAAAAAAAGTACCGAGGAAGACAAAGCTAGAATTAAAGAATTGCTGGGTCAAGACGGCATCATGATGGAAAAAGGCAATGCCCAAGAACTACTGCGGGTGATTGCCCAAACTAAGGCGGACATGCTGATTGCCGGTGGACGCAACCAGTACACTGCCCTGAAAGCTAAAATCCCCTTCCTCGACATCAACCAGGAACGCCACCATCCCTATGCAGGCTATGTTGGCATGGTGGAAATGGCGAGAGAGCTAGAAGAGGCATTGTATAGCCCAGTTTGGGCACAAGTTCGCAAACCCGCCCCTTGGGACATGGAGGTGATTTAATGGCAACCATCACAACGCCCAGAAAATCTGTTGCGGTCAATCCGCTGAAGCAAAGCCAGCCATTAGGAGCAGCCTTAGCGTTTCTTGGCTTAAAAGGTATCATGCCCTTATTTCATGGCTCTCAAGGTTGCACTGCTTTTGCCAAAGTTATGTTGGTGCGCCACTTCCGGGAGGCAATTCCCCTATCTACCACTGCTATGACCGAAGTTAGCACGATTTTGGGCGGTGAAGAGAACGTGGAGCAAGCCATCTTGACTTTGGTGGAAAAGTCGAAGCCGTCCATCATTGGGCTTTGTACCACGGGATTAACTGAGACGCGCGGCGATGATATGACCGGGATTCTGCAAAACATCCGCAAACGCCACCCCGAACTCCATGATTTACCGATCATCTTTGTCTCCACCCCGGATTTTAAGGGCGCTCTGCAAGATGGGTTTGCGGCAACGGTGGAGAGCATCGTCAAAGAATTGCCCCGTCTGGGTGAAGTACGCCCCAATCAAATCACGCTACTGGTGAGTCCAGCCTTTGCACCAGGGGATATCCAGGAAATTAAGGAGATTGTGGCTGCCTTTGGATTAAGTGCGATCGCCGTTCCCGATTTATCGCTCTCCCTAGATGGACACTTAGATGACTCTGCTAACACCGTCACCAGCGGCGGCACCACTCTAGCTGAGCTACGGGAAATTGGCAGTTCCATCTATACCGTGGCACTGGGGGAAAGTATGCGCGGAGCAGCCGTAGCGTTGCAGACACAGTTTGGCATTCCCTATGAGGTGTTTCCCAGTTTGAGCAACCTGGATGCGGTGGATAGCTTTTTTAGAAGGACTGGCAGACCTGAGTGGTGTACCTGTCCCCCCACAAATACCGCTATCAACGCACTCAGTTACAAGATGCCATGTTGGATACCCACTTCTTTTTTGGGCGCAAGCAGGTGTCTCTGGCCATGGAGCCAGATTTACTCTGGTCAACCGTTCACTTTTTGCAAAGTATGGGGGCTGAAATCCAGGCAGCAGTCACCACCACAAAATCGCCACTGCTCGAACAACTGCCTGTGGCAAATGTGACGATCGGGGATTTGGAAGATTTTGAGCAACTGGCAGTTGGGTCTGATTTGTTGATCGGCAATTCCAATGTGGCTGCGATCGCCCGTCATCTCCACCTTCCCTTATATCGGATGGGATTCCCCGTTTTCGATCGCCTCGGCAATGGTCAACGCTGCACAGTGGGCTATCGTGGCATGATGCAATTGTTGTTTGACCTGGGTAACTTGTTTTTGGAACAGGAAGAGTCACGCGCAAAACATTGAGGAGGAAAATCACATGAAAATTGCCTTCACAACCAGTGACAACATTCACATCAACGCTCACTTTGGTTCAGCCAAAAAGATTGATGTCTATGAAGTCGATCAAACTAAATATGACTTTGTAGAAACCTTAAGGTTTGACGGCAACCTAAACGAAGATGGTAATGAAGATAAGCTTTTACCCAAAATTGAAGCGCTTCATGATTGTACGATTGTCTATGTTTCAACCATTGGTGGTAGTGCGGCTGCTCGATTAATCAAACAGCGCATTACCCCAATTAAAGCCCAATCCGAAGAACAAGAAATTGCCGATGTTCTAACCAAACTGGTGCAAACTCTAAACGGTAGCCCTCCACCTTGGCTAAGAAAAGCGCTTCAACAACGCAGTCCCGCTCTGAATGAACTCGATCAATTGGATGACATCAAGGAAGAAGTAACCGTATGACCACAACTAATTTGCCCGCTGCAACTGAAACTGTAATCAGCCCATTCCTCAAAGCGATCACTCAACAAATTCGCGCCAATGACCCCTACGGCACCTATCGCAACTGGTCAGACGAACTCCTGCTGAAGCCCTATGTAGTCAGCAAGGCACAGAAACGCGAAATCTCTGTGGAGGGGGATGTAGACCCAATTACCAAAGGACGGATTCTGGCATTTTATCGGGCGATCGCTCACCGCATTGAAGAAGAAACCGGACTGCTTTGCCAGGTCGTGATCGACCTCAGCCATGAAGGTTTCGGCTGGGCCCTAGTCTTTTCGAGTCGCCTGCTCGTGGTCTCCAAAACCCTGCGCGATGCCCAACGGTTTGGATTTGATTCGCTGGAAAAGCTAGAAGCAGAAGGCGCAAAAATCGTTGAATCGGGCATTAACTTGGCAAACCGTTTCCCTGAAGTCGGCAAACTCTAGTCATTTTAGATTTTGGATTTTAGATTTCATTCCAATCCAAGATCCAAAATCTAAAATCCCTCATCAATTGGAGATGTCATGGTTCAAACAACCGAAATCACAACTGCTGAAGATCTCAAAGCTCAAATCAAGCGCCTCAACAGCAAAGCCGGACAAATGAAAATGGATCTGCACGATCTGGCAGAAGGATTGCCTACAGATTACGAACGCTTGGTTGATGCTGCCAGCGAGACTTACCAAATCTATCGACAAATTGACCAACTTAAAACTCAGCTAAAGCAATTGGAGCAGAAATAATGGGTAGAACCTTAGCTGAATTCAATCAACTCGTGATGCAGAAGAGTATTTGGATTTTTTGAACTTCCCTACGATCCACAGTTTGTCAATGTCAATCGTTTACACATCCTGCAAAAGTTTTCCACACTGATCAGGGCGATCGCTTCAGAGTTTCCAGAATTGAATGATTCAGAGAAACTGGAACGGTATCGAACGGCTTTACAGGAGGCGTATAACACGTTTACAACCTCTTCGCCATTAGACGAAAAACTGTTCAAGGTGTTCAACGACAAACCTCAAGGTGTGGTTTTGTTATCGGAAATCGGCGCAGATTAAGGAGATAACAACGTGCAAAATCTTACCCCGACTGAATTAGAGCGCTATCGTCGCCAGATTATGCTACCTGGATTTGGTGAAGCATCGCAACAGCGGTTAAAAGACGCAACGGTACTTGTGACCGGAGTGGGAGGGTTAGGAGCAACGGCAGCGCTCTATCTGGCAGTGGCAGGGGTAGGACGGTTGATTCTCTTGCGCGGGGGTGAACTGCGTTTGGATGACATGAATCGACAGATTTTGATGACCCATAATTGGGTCGGTAAACCACGAGTCTTCAAAGCAAAAGAGACGCTGGCGGCAATCAATCCAGATGTGCAAATTGATGCTATTTGCGAATATGTTACGCCAGACAATGTGGATAAATTAGTAAAATCTGCGGATATTGTCCTGGACTGTGCTCACAACTTCAATGAGCGGGATTTACTGAATTCTGCCTGTGTGCACTGGGGTAAACCAATGGTCGAGGCTGCCATGAACGATATGGAAGCATACCTGACCACAATCGTCCCTGGTTTAACGCCATGTCTATCCTGTATCTTTCCTGAAAAGCCAGATTGGGATAAGCGGGGCTTTGGCGTGCTGGGGGCTGTGTCGGGGACACTAGCCTGTCTTACGGCATTAGAAGCTATCAAACTGATCACGGGTTTGGGCACACCCTTGTTGTCGCAACTGCTGACGATGGACTTGAGCCGAGCGGAGTTTTCCAAACGGCACCCCTATCACGATCCTAATTGCCCTGTTTGCGGTGACAAAAGCCGACGACTCGC
>JAAUOQ010000348.1 GCA_012034795.1 Leptolyngbyaceae cyanobacterium CRU_2_3 | reverse complement strand
ATCTATGGCAGACTCCATTGGTGTGGCTTCATGTGGTCAGTAATGACCTCATTGCCATTGCTTACTTTTCCATTCCAGCAATGTTGATCTATTTTGTCCAAAAGCGGAATGATCTTCCCTTTTTCGCGTGTTTCTGATGTTTAGCGCGTTCATTGTGCTGTGTGGTGCAGGACATTTGCTTGATGTTTGGACACTCTGGCATCCTGCCTATTGGGTATCTGGTGTAGAACACGCAGCTACGGCACTAGTTTCTTGCTATACCGCTCTACAACTCATTGACCTGCTACCTCAGTTTTTGTCTTTGAAAAGTCCCAAGCAGCTAGAAATTATCAACCAAGAATTAGAGCAGCAGATTGTTGAGCGCAAACGTGCTGAAGCCATGTTGGAGTCTAGAGTTCAAGAGCGAACTGCCGAATTGGTTCAAGCCAATGCCGCTTTAGAAACAGAAATTCGAGAACGAATTACGACTGAAGTCGCCCTTCAGCAAATGGCAGAACGGGAACGGGCCACTGCTCGCGTTATCCAGCGGATGCGACAGAGCTTAGATTTAGATGCCATTTTCAGCACGACTACTGAAGAGTTGCAAACGGCAGTGCGGTGCGATCGCGTTTTAATTTACGACTTCAACCCAGACTGGAGCGGCAAGATCGTTGCAGAGTCAGTGGCACCAGGTTGGCAGGCGATTCTTCCCGATCGAGCCGCAGATCCAGACTTGACTAAAGTGACAACTGATTTTCCTGGCTGCAACAGTGTAAATCTGAACGGGTCAGAAATTTTCATTCGAGATACCTATTTACAAGAGATTGCGGGAGGTATTTATCGGCGCAATGCTGATTATTGCTGCATTCCAGATATTGATGAAGCAGGATTGCACCCCTGTTATGCTGAGGTGCTTGGGCAGTTGCAAGCAAAAGCCTATATTATTGTCCCTATTTTTTGCGGCGATCAGCTTTGGGGCTTATTAGGAGCCTACCAAAACTCTGGTCCACGCCTCTGGCAAGCCGCTGAAATTCAAATTATGTTACAAATTGGCAGCCAGTTGGGTGTTGCAGTGCAGCAAGCAGAACTCCTTGTTCGTACCCAGCAGCAAGCAGAAGAATTAAAACAGGCTAAGGAGTCGGCCGATGCGGCTAATCGGTCAAAGAGTGAGTTTTTGGCGAACATGAGCCATGAACTGCGGACTCCGCTGAATGTCATTTTAGGATTGACCCAGATCCTGAGTGGAGACCCAACGCTTACCGCTAATCATCATCAATATTTGGAAACTGTTGGTAGTAGCGGAGAACACCTACTTACCTTAATTGATGATGTTTTAGAGATGTCTAAAATTGAAGCAGGCCGGCTGATCTTTCATGAAACTACTTTCGATCTTTATCATCTGTTGGATAATTTGAAAGACATGTTGCAATTTAGAGCTGCTGCTAAAGGACTTTATTTTAACGTTGAATACAGCCCCAATTTGCCGCAATTGATCACGACTGATGCAGGCAAGCTCCGTCAGATTCTGCTTAATTTATTGGGAAACTCAATTAAATTTACTCAGCAGGGTGGGATGACCCTGCGGGCGAAGCAGTATTCGGTCAGGCAATGAGTGATAGCGAAGAGTCTAACTCTCCATTCCTCATCAAAGACTGCCAACTGCATTTTGAGGTTCAGGACACCGGTTCTGGAATAGCCGAGGATGAATTAAAGCTGCTGTTCCAACCGTTCCAGCAGACTCAAGCGGGTTTGAACTCGTTGGAGGGAACGGGGTTAGGATTGGCGATTTGCCAAAAATATGCTCAGATTATGGGCGGTGAAATCACCGCTCGTAGCCAACTGAATCAGGGAAGTATCTTTTCATTCTCAATCAAAGCAGCTTTAGCCAGTCAGGTTCAACGTCTAGATCCCCAATTGACTGAGAGCAGAGGCAAAGTTATCGATCTTGTGCCTGGACAGCCAAGCTATCGGATCTTGGTGGTGGAAGATCACCCTGTCAATCGCTTACTACTGACTAAGTTTTTGGACATTCCAGGTTTTGAGCTGCGGCAGGCAGAAAATGGACAAGAGGCGATCGCCCTCTGGCAAAGCTGGCAACCTCATCTTATTTTCATGGATATGCAGATGCCGGTGATGAATGGGTATGATGCAACCCGCCAAATTCGAGGGCAAGAGCAGCAAGATCTGAACCCGCAAGAGCCAGAAAGTGCAAAGCCTGCTCGCTTGACAAAAATTGTGGCGCTGACGGCTAGTGCTTTTGAAGAACAGCGCCAAGAGATCCTAGGGGCAGGGTGTGACGATCTAATCAGCAAACCCTTCAAACGAGAAGAAATTTTAGAGAAAATAGCGGACTATCTGGGTATTGAGTATCTCTATGATGAGTCTTGACGTGGCTCCTGGTGAAGACTCTCTTAAAAGTTAGGACACAACCAAAGTTAGAACACAAGCATCAGAAAATAAGAGGTAGAGAAATAGGCGTGGGCTATTGATACAATGGATAACTGTGGCATTCGCTTCCAGTCTTCGCGCCGCTACTATTTTCAGCCTTATCCCTAATCCGTCTGCCTAAGACTGGTGCCGCCAACGGCGACAGACCGATGTTATCTGTGGAGTCTTATGTCTTTTTCCGATCTTGGTCTGTCTGACGAAATTGTTCGTGCTGTGATCGCACGAGGGTACACTGAGCCTACTCCAATCCAGTTACAGGCGATTCCGGCCGTTCTTTCCGGCAGCGACTTATTGGCTGGTGCACAGACGGGCACTGGTAAGACGGCTGGCTTTACCCTGCCAATCCTGCATTTGCTATCTGCTAACACTGCTTCTGCTAACACTACTTCTGCTAACACGATTAAAGGTGAACCCATCCGCCGATCGCCCATTCGGGCCTTGATCCTCACCCCAACCCGCGAACTTGCCGCTCAGGTAGAAGAAAGTGTGCGTGAGTATGGCAGATACCTGAAACTTAACTCAATGGCGGTGTTTGGTGGAGTCAATATCAACCCACAAATTCAGCGATTGAAAAGCCGTGTGGATATCCTGGTTGCCACTCCAGGACGTTTGCTAGATCATGTGCAGCAGCGCACGGTTGATTTGTCGCGTATTGAGATTCTGGTACTGGATGAAGCCGATCGCATGTTAGATATGGGCTTTATCCGCGATATCCGCCGCATCCTCACCCTGCTCCCCAAGCAGCGGCAAAACTTGCTTTTCTCTGCTACCTTCTCTGACGAAATTAAGGAACTGGCTCAGGGCATGATGAATCGCCCCATCTTAATTGAGGCGGCGCGCCGCAATGCCACCGCCGACTTGGTGTCACAGAAGGTATATCCAGTCAACCGTGAGATGAAGCAAGATTTGCTGGCTCACCTGATCAAGCAACACAACTGGTTTCAGGTGTTGGTGTTTACGCGAACTAAACACGGTGCTGATCGGCTGTCTAAACATCTCACTCAGGAAGGCATTCCCGCTTTAGCCATTCATGGCAACAAAAGCCAGATGGTACGCACTCGGACTCTAGCCAAGTTTAAGGACGGTAGCCTGCAAGTGTTGGTGGCAACTGACATTGCTGCTCGCGGTATTGATATTAGCGAACTGCCCCATGTCGTTAACTTTGAGTTGCCCCATGTGCCAGAAGATTATGTGCATCGGATTGGTCGCACGGGTCGAGCGGGGTCAGAAGGAGAGGCGGTATCTCTCGTCTGTGTAGATGAGCGCAAGTTGCTGGCAGATATCGAAAAAGTGATTAAGCGATCGCTGCCTCAAGAAGTCGTTGCAGGCTTTGAGCCTGATCCTCATGCGAAACCTGAGCCGATTCAGAATGGACAAAATAGACGCCAGCGTGCACAAGTGCCGAGCCGACAATCTTCGTCGCGGGGAGGGGCGAAGCCGTCATCTCCAAGATCAGACAAACCCAAGCTATCTTCATCTGAGTCGGGTGAGGGTAAGTCCCGTTCTCGTAATTCTTCGAGGCGATCGCCTTCATCAGGACGGCGGTAATCCAGTTGGGGTATATTCCATGCATTCAGAGCAATCCATTTAGAGAGCACGGTATCATGCCAGACCGTGCTCTCTAGATCGCTAATGATAAGTTCGTAGTTTCGGTAGGTCGCAAATGGGGTTTTGGGGCGCGTTGCGCGCCCCCTAAAACCATGACTTTGAAAGGATTATTTGGAGCTTTGCGACCTACTGAGTTTGCCTGGGTCAATGTCAATAAAGGGAACAGCCGCATTGCCACCTAAGACTTGTGGGAATTTCCCATCCCACTTCTCGATCGCTTGCTTCTGCAACAGTTCAGATGTGAGTGTTTCCCGTAAGAGTCTCTGCGCTTCGGCTTGTCCTTTAGCTCGGTTAATGGTAGCCTCTGCTTCTTGTTCTGCTTCCCGTGCAATATAAACGGCTCTTTGGGCCCGCTGTTCGGCGATCTGCTTTTCTTCCACAGCCTTCGAGAACTCAGTGGAAAAGGTCAAATCAACAACGCTGGTATCCAGCACAATGATGCCGTACTTATCTAGGCGTTCTCCTAATGCTTCATCAAAGTCCTGTTTTAGCTCATCTCGCTTAGTGATGGCTTCTTCCACTGTGCGTCGTGCTGCCGCAACTTTGAAGGATTCCTGGGTTTGAGGAGCAATAATTTTAGACACAATATTCTGCAAAGTGCCCTGAGTGCGACGAATCGTCACCACTTGCAGCGGGTCGAGACTAAAGTTGATAGCGAAGCTAGCCGTGAGTTGCTGCAAATCCTTGGTAGAACTCTGGGCAGGCACCTCAAACTTTTGCACCGTCACGTCATAAACATCTACGATTGAAACTAGGGGGGTTTGAAGTGAACCCCTTCCAGCAGCGCTCCATCTTTGGCTTTGCCCAAAATGCTCAGTACACCTGCTTCCCCAGGATTGATAATCACAAACGAATTTAGCCCTACGAACGCTAGAATCCCTAACAGTGTCAAGAGCACCGTCGTTTGCCAACTCGGTTGACCCTTCATCTCATCTCTCCTGTGTTCTAATCCTCTTGACTGTAACAGC
>JAAUOQ010000347.1 GCA_012034795.1 Leptolyngbyaceae cyanobacterium CRU_2_3 | reverse complement strand
TTAGTGCAAAAAGAGTTAAAGGTAGATATAACAACAAGGTCTTAGGGTATCTTTGGTCTGATCGCCAACCCCCTCGCTTCTGCACTGATCTACTACATTGCCTTCAAGGTCTTCATGCAGGTTCAGGTCGAAGATTATCCTCTTGTCTTGATCTCAGGGGTATTCCCCTGGCAATGGTTTACCAATGCAGTGGGTTCATCCACAGGGCTGTTTGTGGGCAACTCTTCTATCATCAAAAAGGTTAATTTTCCCAGACAAATTATTCCGCTTTCATCGGGACTTAACCACATGATTCACTATGTGGTTTCTATGCCTGTCATCTTATTGTTCCTGTTTATATTTCATGAATCACCCACAATAACCTGGCTCTACGGGGTGCCAATTCTACTGAGCATTCAGTTCATCATGGTCTATGGAATTAGCCTGATGATTGCCTCCATCAACGTGTTTCTTAGAGACCTAGAGCGATTGGTTGGCATTATCTTACACTTCGTTTTTTATGTCACTCCTATTCTCTATCCACTGCAAAATCTGCCACAACGCTTTAGGGATGCCCTTTTATTTAATCCAGTTGCCCCTTTAATGGTGAGTTGGCGTCAGCTAATTCTAGAAGGCAAACTAGACCCTACGTATGTGTTAGTTAGCTTGGGTTATGCCATGCTGTTTCTAGCGATTGGGTATGTGGTGTATCGAAAGCTTGCGTGGAAGTTTGCAGAAGTCATATGAAAGAGCCAGTTATCAGTTTTCAAAACGTTAGCAAGTCCTATGCTTTCTATCGACAAATTACAGGTATCAAAAATTTTGCTTTTAACTTGCATCGCAGCTTAGCCTCTATTAAAAATTCGCAGTATGAAGCACTGCGAGATATTTCCTTTGACGTATACAAAGGCGAAAACTTTGGCATTATTGGCCACAATGGGGCAGGCAAGAGTACGGCACTGGGGCTAATTGCTGGAGTTTTGGCACCCACAAAAGGCAAAGTCATTGTTAGAGGGCGCATCTCGCCCTTGCTGTCTTTGGGAGCGGGGTTCCATCAAGAGTTGACGGGTAGAGAAAATATTCTTCTCAATGGCGTCCTGATGGGGCTGACTCGGCGCGAAATTATGAAAAAGATGGACGAGATTATCGATTTCGCTGAGTTGGGTGAATTTATTGACAGCCCAATTCGAGTGTATTCGCGAGGCATGTTGGCCAGACTTGGCTTTGCGGTGGTGTCCTCTCTCGATCCAGAAATTTTGTTGATTGACGAAATTCTTGGTGTTGGCGATATCCGCTTTCAGAAGAAGTGTCAGGAGAAAATGCTGAGTTTCAAAGAAAGCGGTGTGACGCTGCTACTCGTCACTCACTCGATTACTAGCATCGCCAAGTTGTGCGATCGCGTCCTCTGGATCGAAGATCATGTCGTCAAACTGATCGGCGACCCCTATGAAGTGTCTGAGCAATATTGCAAAGCGGCAGGTGTGGAAGTAGATTTGGGACTTTCCACCAAAGGCGAACTCAGCACAACGAGTTTGTAGAACTATGTTGATCCAGCGAGCGTTTTAGGCTGATTATGAGAAACTTTCCGCCACAATATCATTTGCAACAACAGGATGTTTTGAACTTTTCGCACATCCCCAAAACGGCAGGCATGACGTTTAGAACCATCGTCGAAGATCAATTCAATGACGAAGAAACTTGCCCTGCTACATTGGATTGGCAAATTAAATCAATTTCACCAGAAGAGTTTCGCAAATATCGTCTAGTTCGGGGACATTTAGTCCAAGTCAACTTGCTGGAGTTGCTGCCACCTGGTAAGCGGATGATCAATGTCACAGTGCTAAGAGAACCGATTGCCCGCCTCATTTCGCACTACGAGTACATTCGTAGAATGCCAGAAGATCCATTTTACCCGGCTGTCAAAGACATGACGTTGGAGGAGTTTGCCGAAAAATTACCGGTAGGTAGGCTCAAGAAAAACGTACAAACCTATTACCTTGCTAAACTGATTGCCTTTGACTTGACAAAGTTTTCTCCGAACGAAATTTTGAACTAGCCAAACGAAGCTTAGACGAATGCGCCTTTGTGGGTTTAGTAGAACGATTTCAAGATTCGCTCTACCTTTTGTCTTATATCTTTGGTTGGAATCCTATTATTAATACTCGTCGAGAAAACGCTGCTAAGTCCAAAAGCCCTCTAGCTGAAATTCCAGCCAGCACGCTTGAAATTATCAAGGCAAACAGTGCATACGATATTGAACTCTATCAGTATGCTAAAGAGATTTTTGAGCAGCGCTTTAACCAAATGACTCAAGATTTAGCAGAAAAATACTTGAGCCAGCTACCCTCTATTCAGACACAACCAGGATTGTCCACTGCTTCCAATCCTCTGTCTTCTGACTCGCTAGCAAAGTTGCTCGATCGGCACTACAACCAGCGCTATGCAGAGTTGCGTATTCCAGCCTCTAACCACACAGTTTATGACTTTGCCCAACCTTTGCGAGGTTCGGGTTGGCAACGTCGAGAGCGCACTAAAGAAATAAAAGGTTTTCGTTGGATGGGGCCCAAGACTACTGCGACTCTAGACTTACCATTAAAGACGGATGAAACTACCGATTTAATAGTTGAGTTTCGGCTATTTCATACTCACCTGGTGCCCCCAGATATTCTTGAAAGCTTATCAGTTCAAGTCAACGGACACCCAATTGTCATTAATGCCCTACATACCGAGCAAGGCTTACGGTTTTATCAAGGATGGATTCCCCAAGCGATTCTCAAGAACGATCGCGTCTTTACAGAATTCAAGTTTCAGGTTAACCGAACTACTTCCCTTCAGGGAAAGCTTCCGACTACATCAGATACAAGAGTCCTAGGTCTCGCCTTCAGCCATGTACAAGTTTATCCAGTCAAACTACAATATGAAAAAAGTGCTTTAGCTGCCACGTTTAAGTCTCCACCCTGGAAGTTTGCGGCTGAGTTTCTGCGGCAGCATCCTCACCCAGAAGCAGCGATCGCAGCTCCTCTAATTTTCAGTCTGTGCTACCCAATGCGATGGTCGATCATGCTGCTTTTCTTGCTAACCCCTCAGCGGAATGGGTCGTATTGCACAAAGAGAAGAGCGATCGCAAGGGTATGTTACTCCTCAAGCTGCTGACCCAAGGGTTTAAGCCTGTATTTGCCAATGAAGTATTTGTAATTTTTACAACTTGTAAAACGCGACCTAGCCTTGCTTATACTTCCCAACATGTGAAGCCGCTGTATATTGATCTCTTGAAACGCGATCTGGTGCAGGGGATGAAATGGGTTTATCAAAAATATTTGAACGCTAAACGTAAGCCTGCTTAAGCTCAAAAGCTCGGATATATAAGACTTTACGCTTGGATAAAACCAAGTTATTTGTGGAAGCCACGCGAAGCGTGGCTTCCACAAAATAGTTTCTACTCCATTTAATGGGAAATAGCGATAGCAACCCTCAATTAGTTGGGAGAGTTCTCTGGAGTGCGTAAGCCTTTGGCATATCAGAAATACATCGCGTATGCGTTGCCCAAGCGTCTTACTCGCGTTGGGTTCACTACAAATTCTGATCACTCCAATGGGATTGCTATGTCTGATCAACATCCTGCTTTGGGCGGGAACACTACAGGGCAGAGAATGGGCATTACTTAAAATTGCTTCAAGCCGTGATTCATTGAGCGACTTAGCTAGTGGATTAACTCTGCTGGAGTTGCAAAACATTCTGCTGCTACCTTTTCCCACCTTGCTATTGCTCATGTTTAACCCATTAGTTCCTGCAATCCTTAAAGCAATGGCTCTGACTTTATTGAGCCTAACGGCGATCGCTTCCTCACCGGCTTTAGCTGAAGAGAAATTTGCCCAAGATGCCCAGGATCAAGTTCACGATCAACTAGGGCTGTGTGGATTGCATAATTTGTCTGGCTATAGCGCCATTAATTCAACCGGAACCTTAGTAAATCTGACTCAATATTGTCGTCAGCAGCAAGGTGTTCAGCCATCGGCAAGCTACCCATTTTGGCAGATGTTTCTGAAGGTTGCTGACCTAGAGACGATCGCTTACGCCCAAACATTAGGGCAAAACGGGGTAACCGCCTATGGAGCAACGATTTGTCCATTTTTGCAAGCGGGTGGAACCTTAGAGCAGTTAAGGCAAATTCAGGTCAATGGCGAGTTACTGTCAAATTTTGAAGTTGCGGTCGCTGTTGCAGCAATTCACACGGACTGCCCGATCTATCAAACTGAATTGGTAGATAAGTTTTAAGGTAATTAAAAATCTTTAACGGAAGTAGAACAGATGTTCAAGTACCTATTCCGAGGCGCAATTGTTCTGACTCTCTTGGCTTTACCCCTGATCGTTGCCTCTAAAAAATTTGATGCTCTGTCTGCTCCGCAAAATTCGGTTGCTGATCCCCAAGCTCCGCACTCAGTACTGACTTCCTCGCCTAAAGTTTTCGTCCATCTATTCGAGTGGAAATGGGACGATGTTGCTCAAGAGTGTGAAAATTTTCTGGCACCCAATGGCTATGGTGCCGTTCAAATTTCGCCTGCCACAGAACACGTACTTGTGCCAGAACAGGGATATCCTTGGTGGCAGCGTTACCAGCCCATCAGCTATAAAATAGAGAGCCGCAGCGGCGATCGCGCCCAGTTTGCCCAGATGGTTTCCCGGTGTCATGCAGTAGGGGTTCAAGTCTATGCCGATGCGGTGATTAACCACATGGCAGGCGAAGCGCAAGGGATAGGTAGCGCTGGTTCCCACTTCACCAAATATAATTACCCAGGCATTTATCAACCTCAAGATTTTCATGCCTGCAAAGCCAACATCAAAAATTACGGTAATCATCAAGAAGTCACCCACTGCGAACTGGTAGGCTTGTCCGATCTGGATACAGGTTCAGAAACGGTTCGCCAGCGGATTGCCCATCACCTGATTGATTTGGTGCATTTAGGCGTAGATGGCTTCCGAATCGATGCTGCCAAGCATATGGATACGGAGGATGTTGGAGCAATTGTCAAGCGAGTGCA
>JAAUOQ010000346.1 GCA_012034795.1 Leptolyngbyaceae cyanobacterium CRU_2_3 | reverse complement strand
GTAAGTTTGAGGGAAAGCTCAGATTGGTATACCCTGATGCAATCGTTATTTTAAATCGGGTGCAAATTAATGCTCTGCGAAGGTTGATTCTAAATCTTCACTCATTCTTTTAATTTCCAGAGTAATGATTTACCAAAATCATCCGGATAAGTTCGCTATCGTTCACCTTAATTGCCCCTTATTAACGGATTGTGCATGACTAAATTAGAAGTTCAGTCCCGTTCTTCAGGTTTGCGTCAAGATTGCCTACCCTTTCCTGACGTCCTTGCCCAATCAATTGCCAACATTGCACCTACTGCTACTCCCACGGTGAATGCCGCTCTCGTCTTTGCCAGTGCAGGTGGAGGAACTTGGTTTGCTTACTTGCTCGCAACAGTCGGTCTAGTATTTGTCAGCCTTAATATCAATCAGTTTGCCCGGCGATCGGCTTCTCCAGGCTCGTTCTATACCTATATCGCTAGAGGTCTAGGGCCTATGGCAGGTGTAGTGACAGGCTGGGCTTTGTTTTGGGTTATTTGTGCACTGCCATAGCAGTTGTGGCAGGGTTCGCAAATTACACTACTTTACTCCTCGGTACAGTAGGCATTAATCCTTCACCCATTTTTCTATTTGCTATCTGTACTGGTTTGGCTTGGTATATCGCCTTCAAAGACATTCAGCTTTCAACAGTGATCATGCTGGTGATAGAAGCAGTCTCTGTTGGACTCATCCTCATTCTTGGGTTCATCATTCTGGGCAAAAAAGGCTATGTAATTGATACTTCTCAGTTAACGCTTGAAGGCGTTCAGCCTAGTGGAGTGGTGCTGGGTTTGGTGTTGGCTATCTTTAGCTATGTTGGCTTTGAGAGCGCAACAACGCTAGGAGACGAAGCCAAACGACCCTTGAAAAACATTCCCCGTGCAGTCATTATCAGCACCATTACTTCTGGGCTATTTTTCATGGTCATTTCCTACATTGAGGTAATTGGGTTTCAAGGTAGCCCGATCGCCTTCAATGAAAGCAAAGCTCCTCTGAGTGATTTGGCTAACTTCGCTGGGGTTGGCTTTTTCGGATGGGTCATTGCCCTGGGAGCAGCCGTGAGTCTATTTGCTTGTTCTCTGGCTTGTATCAATGCAGGGGCACGAATTCTCTTCTCAATGGGGCGGCATGGATTTTTCCATCACAGTATTGGCCAAGCTCATGGTAGAAATGAGACGCCACATGTGGCAGTTCACCTGACTGCGCTAGCAACATTTATGGTGCCAACAGTGATGAATATGGTGGGTATCCAAATTCTTGATGTTTACGCCTACACAGGTACAATTGCGACCTATGGATTCCTGTTGCCTTACATCCTCATTTCGATCGCGGCTCCTGTGTACTTAAAGCGAGAGCACCAGTTAAGAAGAATTGACATTGTCTATTCCATACTGGCAGTGGGTTTCATGATCGTTCCAGTTCTCGGTAGTATTGGCATTCCGGGTGAAAACAGCATCTTCCCAGTTCCCTCTGCCCCTTACAATTTCTTCCCCTATCTGTTCTTGGGTTATCTTGCCGTGGGTCTAGGTTGGTTTCTGCTGTTGCGATCGCGCTCTCCTGAAATTCTTCAATCCATGGAAGCAGATATCGAAGCTTCACATGCTCGCTTTAGCGATATGAAGAAAGTCTAAGGTAAGGTACTGGATGCTTTGATTGCTCTAGTACGAAATTTTCAATTACCGTAAAGACGCGATCAGGATTGCGTCTTTTCAGTGATATTTTATTGTGTTTACAGCGTTTCGCGCTGTAAATATAACCCCATATTTTTTGAAAGCCTCGCGGAGCGAGGCTTTCAAAAAATTACTTCCATTCAATTGAAAATTGCTATGTTGAGCCTGGTTTTCACTACCAACCGATCGGGGTAGGAACGATCGGCTGAATATCAGCATTGTACCCACCGACTTGGTTCGTTCGCAAAATCCAGATCGATGCACCTTGCTCCAGAAATAGCTTGGCGATCGTTTCGCTAGCAAGGCGGGGTAACAAAGTTCGCCAACTGATTAAGCCTATACGTATATGTTGCAAGGCATCTTCTTCAGGGCTAATTCCCAAGCTCTCTTCATGAGTTTGCCAATCTGCACGGGCAGTACCAAAAGGCAAAAGCTCGCGTTTGATAGATTTTCCCAGTTTAATAATTTGCTGAAATTTCTGAGCTTGCTTTGAGTTTTGCAGCATCCACTCTTGCAAATCTGGGTTAGTGCTGACGTTGCTTTGAATATGCTTAAGGGCAGCATAAAGCGCCTGATTAGAATCTTGAGAGCAATTGTGAGCCGCGCCTACATAAGTGCCGCCGGTACCATCACCAATGCGATAGCGGGCGGTCATGGCTTCTAATTGGGCAATCAACTCATCCAAAGCAGCAGGCTGTTGGCTGCCTTTGAATTCGTAGCCCTCTGTAAAGGCATCCAATTTGATCAGAACATCACAAACAGGACGCCTGCCCAACCATCCAAACTGGCGATCGCCCAAAAAGCGGCTCCATGAGAGGGTTCCGGCAATAATGCCATCGGTATTGTGCGTGTACACCTGGTAGTACTCCAATGTCAAACATCCAGTTCGTCTGCCAATGGCTCCCGTACTACCGTGGCCACCCCATAGGCAAAATGCCCGAAGAAAATTGGCGAATTTGCAGCCGGTTCCCGCTGTTTACCGCCAATGCCACCATAGACATGCAGAAGTAAGGCGCGATCGCCCTCTTGCCAGTTTTCTTGCCAATTCTCTGACCCGTTAGAGCCAGAAACAGGCTCCGTCGCTGCGGCTTCTGGCTCCGAGCAGAGCAATACCGATCGCAGGGTTCCAGGCGCGCGCTCGTCCCAGGTTTGTTTCTTTAAATAGTTCCAGCTAGCAGTTTTGCCCGCAACCACTTGATCGGGCTGGAGGCGCAGCAGATGCCGAGGGGCGATCGCCAGGACGACAAAGATTCCTGATTGATTTTGGGTTCCGTAAATGTACCATCCTATGGCATTAGCAGGCGATTTTTCCAAGTTGTAGTTGGTAGAAGGAAAACTGCCGTGGTGTTGATCAAAAACAACCTGGGGCAAGTAAACCGTTTCTCTCGGTCCATCAAACTGTCTTGATGCCCGGTTGAAATGCACAACCTCGAATAACTCTGGGGTTAAGCCCTGATTTTCTTCTGGTGGAATCACAGGCGTATCGGATATCGGTCCTAAAATGTGAACTAGTGCGTAGAATCGCCCCGTAATTTGGACTGGCTCATGGCTAATCAGTAACGTAGCGGCAGCTTGCATATCAGACGGCTGCGCTGAAGAACTTGCTGAAGATGGTGGAGAACTGAGAGCGCGCTGATCTGGATTTATAACTTTTACGGGATCTTTCAACCGCACCACCACATCATCATTGGGTCTGGCTCCTGCCAAAGATTCCAATGGATCAACTTTCTGCCAGTGGTTAATGCGGGTGGGATGGACATTCCCTTGATTTTGGCTATACTTGGCATCTTCACTAAAGTAGACATCTTTAGTAGCAATGCGGCGATACCAGCCCACTCGTAGATCATTGCTCCAACGGAGCAGCACGATTTGACCGATCAGATGCCGATGGGTTGACGGAGCATGATGCACTTCCAGCCAAACCCCTTTAAGCTGACGCCGTTGCTCTCGGACAGGCAGGATTAGACGACCGATCCAGGGGGCGATCGCCGATAGCACTCTAAATCAACCGATTGATTCAGGGATAGTAGTCTGGCCGGTTAAAGGCAGCTTGTTGGTAGCGTTCATAGTTGCTAGGCTGAATGGGTTGGGTGTCTTGCGACAGTGGCGAGTCGTCTTGGATAATTCCTGAAATAATATCTACGGTTTGTTGCAAGTGAGTGCGGCCATCAGCAAGCACTGCCCGACCATCGAAGGGGCCGCCTGCCCCGTTATGTCCCACCTGATCGCCTAGCGAAATAAAGCTGATCTTGCCTCGCTGTTTAGCACGGTTCCAATAAGACAATGCAAACAACTTCCATCGGCTGGGAAACAGAATCGGCCCTTCTTTTTCAATCCAATCTTTGCCGCCAACAATGTGATAGAGATGCTCAAGTTCTAAAAAGTTATGGTTGCCGCTAATGACGCCTGAAAGAGAAATTGCCTCAATTGGGACTTTGAGCGATCGCCTCAAATAGGGTGCTGCACCCATCGCCATTTGCCCACCGCCACTGTACCCCACCAGAGTCAGGGGAATACCACTGCCAGGCTGATAGCCATAGTTGACCAAACTGTTATAAATGACCTGGGCAGTTCCCTGGTTATAGATGGGTCCATAGCGCTGGTCAGCCGCCACACAAACAATCAAAATATTGCGAATATTGATAGTGGCAGCAATCAATGCGCCAATCATACCCCCCGCAGGATTCATTTGAAGGCGATCGGCCAATCGCCAAAAGAAAGACATCAGCCGATCTTCCGTCAGAGGTTTATTTAAAACGGAATAGGACATGATGCCTTTGATTAAGACAATATCATCAGTCAGTTTTAGCGCCAACGCATCTAAAAACCGTTCTACTTCCGGCAAATACTCAAACTGCGCCTGTGAAATGCCATCCAGATACACGACGTAGCGCGTCACCTTCAGGTCAGTAGGGAACGGTTCTACGAGATTGCCTGGATGTTGAATTGTTTCAATCTCGTCACCATACCAGCCAGCCCACCAGCCCAATGCTTCTAAGGGTGCCAAGAATCCAGCCACTAAAATTGCCAGCAAGGTAATGGTGATCAGGTCAATGAATAACTCCCATGTCATGCCAAAGACGCCATACACTCGGTGATAGACTCCGTGGAAGGCAGTAGGAAGGGCAGGAAGTATCAGTACACCCAAGCAGGCAATCAATCCCAGCCCAACGAGTAGGATGATTTTTGGCGATCGTCGGTTCACAAGTCTCCTCCTGTTTTACCGAGGACGACGAGAATTTTGAGGGGTGTCTGCAACGTGTGTAGCTCGTTCCTAACTTAATCATTTCTTTCCTAAACTTCTTTTAAATTTGTGACCAGATTCGACCCCGGCTGCC
>JAAUOQ010000345.1 GCA_012034795.1 Leptolyngbyaceae cyanobacterium CRU_2_3 | reverse complement strand
CCTGAAACACTTGAAACAGAGGCTAATCCAGAACAGATCAAAAGCATTGAGTCCGCTTTGCAACACCTGTTAGAGAGCGAGACATTTGACGAAGTAGAGGCAGCAAGAGGGATAGAGTCTCCCATACAACAATTATCAGACATTCCATCTGTCGAGGCTAAAGCGGCAGTTTCCAGAGGAATCGACCAGGCATCACAACGGCCCTTACCCAGTATGCCTGCCCGTGAAGCAGATGTAGAAAAGTTTGTCACATCCAACTTGATCAAAGTTTTAGGGGAAGACTTCCTCAAGTGCTTTACTAACAATCTGCTCAACGGACTAAAGGACAAAGCCCCCAAGGGTCGGGCTCGCAGTTTGGATGACTACCGCAAGCTGTTCACTGACCTGGATTTACCAGAGAGCGCCAGCTTGTTTCAAGACGATGAGTTTTTCGCATCAATGCGGGTCGCAGGGCCAAACCCCCTAATGATTGAACGGATGACAACGACCGATCTCCGCTTTCCCGTGACCGAGGTGCAGTACAAGGCTGTCATGGGAGATCAAGACTCCCTGGAAACTGCCTTGCAAGAAGGGCGAGTTTACCTGGCAGACTACGCCGTTTTGGATGGAGCCTTGAACGGCACCTACGGCACTCAACCCCAAACCCAGAAGTATGTCTATGCCCCTTTGGCAATGTTTGCCGTTCCCGCCAATAGCGCCCCTAAACGTCTGTTGCGTCCAGTGGCCATTCAATGCGGCCAGTCGCCTGCTGATTATCCTGTGATTACTCCTGCTACGGGGCTGATGCCTGGCTGATGGCAAAGACGATTGTGCAGATCGCAGATGCCAATTTTCATGAGGCGGTGTCCCATTTTGCCCGGACTCATTTGTTGGTTGAGCCATTTGTCACGGCTACTCACCGGCAACTGCCAACGACTCATCCTTTGTTCAAATTGTTGGTGCCTCATTTCCAAGGCACACTAGCCATTAATTACGCAGCCCATGAATTTCTTGTGGCTCCTAAAGGGGGAGTTAACGGGCTATTATCCTCAACAATCGACAATTCTCGCGTTTTGATGGTCAAAGGACTGCGGATACGAGAATTTAATGCAGATATGTTGCCCCAACGTTTGCAAGCACGCGGCGTAGATGATGTATCAGCTTTGCCGGTTTATCCGTACCGAGATGATGGGCTATTAATCTGGGCTGCAATTCGCAACTGGGTTAAGGCTTATTTAGGGTTATATTACCCATCGGATGACAAGGTGAAAGGCGATCGCCATCTACAAAATTGGGCCCAAGAACTCGTTGCATTTGATGGAGGGCGGTTACAAGGCTTTGGCGATCGCGAAACAGGGCAGATCGAAACGCTGGACTATTTAATTGACGCGGTGACTATGGTAATTTTCACCGGCAGTGCCCAACATGCTGCCGTTAACTTTCCTCAAGACGGTATCATGAGCTTTGCACCTGCCATGCCGACGGCAGGCTACGTTCCAGCGACAGTGGTAAAAGCAGGAGCCACCCAAAAAGATTGGTTGGATTTACTACCGCCGCTCGATCAAGCTCAAACCCAACTGAATTTGCTGCACCTTCTGGGTTCTGTGTATTTCACCAAGCTGGGTGACTACGAAGATGGTCATTTTACAGACGCGCAGGTTGCTGCTCCTTTGAGCACATTCCAAAATCGCTTGCAGGAGATTGAAGCGATCATTGATCAGCGCAATGGCGATCGCCCTGCTTACGATTACCTCAAACCTTCCAAAATTCCGCAAAGTATTAATATCTAAAACCTTAATTTTTCTGGGGTAGATATTTTTCCTACCCCAGATATGACCCCAATATGAACCCCAATATGAACCCCAACATGAACCCCAATATGAATCCAGATATAGAAAGCATCATTTCATCATTCCTAGATCCTGCACTGAACGAGTTTCAGGCTTGGGCGCTACAAAATCCAGACGAGAAGATGGCTAAGGCTCTCATTCCTATCATCAGTTTCGTTGAAGGCGTCATTGCCAACGAACCCACCTACCTGGACAGAAAACGGTTAACCTTTGGAACTAATTTCTGCTGTGCGGGGCAGGTTGTTATGGGAGAGTTTGAAACGCTGGAAACAGCACTGACCTCGCCCCAAGCCCGTACCTGGAGACTGGGCACTTCTAAACTAGATGCCCACCATGCCCCCAATCAAGATGTGGGTGAGCGAAATGTTTTTCTACTGGCTCTCTCGGATCAGGAAGCGGGGGGTAACGGCGACCATGCAGCATTTAGAGCCTGTATGCAGAAGTATCTCCTCAACGATGCCACAACCCAGCGTCAGCATGACGCGATCGCTAAACGCCTCCTCGATCAACTAGGAACAGATTATGCAGAAATGCCACATGGGGCAGGATCAGCTTTTTTCACCGATGTGAAGCGGGGCTGGATGGGATTTTTAGTCCGGTATCTGCACTATGTCCTCTTTGGGCTAAACCCCGACGATGAGGCAGCCACCGCCCTCCTGACTGAGTTACACTACACCCGCCTCAGCCCGTTGCATTACCTGGCAAATGTGGGCAGTCTTTTGCAAAGCCTAAACTTGAGTCAATCTGGAGACTTATCCAGTCTCATTGAGCAGGTCGCAACGCTATATGAGCATTCTCCCGCTCTAGAAAGCTTTGTGGAGGGCAATCCCGAAGACCACGGCATGACCCGGCGCGAACTAGCCAAGCTCATGACCTCTATTATGGGTATTGCAGCCTTACAAGGTCCCCTACATCTGGGCTACACGGCAATGGGCTATCGTCCTCTACCTGCCTATGAGGGACAACAAACAGCCGATATTCATCCCACTCATTTTTGGGATGAACTTGACTTAGACGATCGGCAATCCATTCGGCTGTTTCTGCTAGAGTGTGCTCGGCTCTGGGCACCTGTGAGCGCCACCCACCGAGTCGCTACTGCCCCCTTTACAGCTACCGTGGCGGGTGAGGAACGAACCTTTCCCGCAGGTACACAAATTCTCATTCCTATGAGTCTGGGGCTGTTAGATCAGGGCTTTTGGGGGGACACCACCTACGAGTTTGACGCGCAGCGACAGAACCTTTGCCCCTACCATATGGGCTTTCACTCGGTTGGCGATCGCAGTGCCGGACGCATCTGCCCTGGCAAAGACGTGGCATTGGACATGCTAATCGATGTGATTAGCACAGTGGGTAAGGTACGACGCGCCTTGCCCACCTTCGGGGCTGGTGGCGGTAGGTGAACCCTGGAATTATTGCCCGTACCATGCTTTTTTCCACTGCTGCATCTGGTTAATTTCTTGCTGCTGACTGCTGATAATTCCCTGGGCCAGTTGTTTAATTTCGGAGCGATCGCTCTTCTGCAATGCCTCCTGAGCCATAATTACAGCGGCTTCATGATGGGGAATCATGGCGTTAATGAAGCGAAGATCAAATTGATTATCTGCGGCTCCTAAACTGCCACTCATCATCATGCTAGAGCGCATTGCATCCGACATCGGCATATCCATCTTCATCTGCTCGTCATACATGACGGGGACGGTGCTCGCCTTGGGATACCAGGCAGTACGCCACTGCTGCATCTGAGTAATTTCTTGCTGCTGAGCCTCAATAATGGCTTGAGCCAACTGCTTAATTTCGGGGCGGGTTGATTTTTGCAAGGCTTCCTGAGCCATGACGATCGCCCCCTCATGGTGGGGTGCCATGCCATCAATGAAACGCAGGTCAAAAGCTGTCATTCTTGGGTCCTAAACTCATGGACATGGCGCTATGATCCATGCTGCCTATAGGACTTGACGCCAGCGCAGGGGATTGTGAAGCAGGTTCTGTGCTGCCCGAAGCCGAAGAGTTCGCTGACGAGTTAGCCGAGGGATTCGTACAAGCAGCTAAGATGAAGCTGCCAGCAACAGCCAGTAGAGGAGGTTTCAGTTTCATCGCATTGTTAATGGCTAATATCTATGCTAAATATCTAGTCCACTTCTGTTTTAAACTCTCCAGTCATATGGAGAGTCAAGAGAAGTAGGTAGAGAATCCGGCAAGGTCAGCATTCACTCAACATTAGCTCGTGGCCTCGTAAAGTTGCTGCATCAGCCTCTGCCAATGGGGCGATCGCGTTAATTTTTCTATGTCGAAGCTGCCACCCAACTCAATTTCGTACTGTTTAAAGAATTCAATCCATTGGACAATTGCTTCCGTCCAAGTTCCAGGACGGTAGAGAAAAGCTTGCTCCAGGTAAACAGCCATTTCTTGAAGATAGTTTGTGTGATAAAGTCGCCAAGCGATCCAAATCAAGGTGTGGTAGCGACTCTCCTGTTCAACCTGACGGATTGAGGCTGGAATATCCGATCGGGCAAAGAACTGTTGGCGAACCGCCCAGCACTCTGCTGCTTGAACCCGCGTATTCAAAGAATCATTTTGGTCATGCTGCCGGTAAAGGGTGGTGATTTGCTGCACCCACATGGACTGACAACCCAATACAACCAAACGTTGCACCAAATCCACATCACAGGCTTGCTTAAACTGAGTGTTTAAACCATTGACCCGCTGGAGCCAATGCTGCCGAAATAGCATAGCACTCAAAAAAACAGGCATTCGCCTGATCCAGGCTACTGCGTCTAAATCGGGGACTTGGTGCCACGGTTCTATCTCGGCTAATGAATCTCCTAGAGCATTCACCAATCGCCAACCGCTATGGATCATGCCCATCTCTGGATGTTGGTCAAAACACTGAACTTGCAGTGCCAATTTATCAGGCAGCCATACATCATCTTGATCGAGAAAGGCAATTAATTCTCCCCGTGCTAGGGCTAACCCCCGGTTTCTGGCAGCCGCTACACCCTGGTTGTTCTGCTCAACGTAGTGAATGCGATCGCATATGCCTTCAACACCTCTGCGGTTTTGTCGGTAGAGCCGTCATTGACTACAATGATTTCGGAGTCTGTATAGGTTTGGTTGAACACGCTTGCTAAGGCGGCACTCAAGAAGCGATCGCCATTGTATGCAGGCACAATCACGCTGACTCGTGGCAACTCTGGATCTTTGA
>JAAUOQ010000344.1 GCA_012034795.1 Leptolyngbyaceae cyanobacterium CRU_2_3 | reverse complement strand
TCCAGCAATCAGAAGTCCTCGTTCTCGATGAAACCATGCTTGAGGCAAGGCAGCCACCGCCGGATTTGCCAAGGCCAAATTTGCCAAAGCAGACACTTGTCCAGCCCCAGGAAGTTCAGTCCTCCATCGCGGCTGACTAAATTCAAACTCAAAAAAGTTTGCTGGAAACTGCTCTGCCAGGATCTGAGCCTCTGGTTGCAGAATGGGAGCCAGCGGGTCGCGAAAGGGCAAATTAAGATGCACGACGCCCGCAACTGGAGCTAGCGTTCTTTCCCAGGCAGAGATCAACGTTTGCCGCAGGTAAGCCAGTAACAGCAGATCTAAAGAAGGAACTGCCAATTCGCTGTACCAGTTGGGATAGGAGCCAAACAGTTTTTGCTGATCTATCGTTTGTCCAGCATTACAATCTCGTAGTTCCGGGGGGCGATCGCTGGTCAATACCAGCAAAGGCACACGACCTTCTCTAGCTTCAATCACCGCTGGATAGAAATTTGCGCCTGCTGTACCAGAAGTACAAACCAATACAACAGGCAACTGAGTTTTGCGGGCCCTGCCCAAAGCAAAAAAAGACGCCGATCGCTCATCTAAAATTGGAATAGCTTCGATCTGAGGATGCTGAGCAAAAGCCATGGCTAGGGGAGTCGATCGCGATCCAGGACAGATGATTGCTGTATTCAAGCCTAAGCGGTGTAGTGTCTCAGCTAAAACAGACGCCCAGACAGAGTTAGTATTGCTAAAGTTAATCGCCATCAACGTTCCGGTTCAATTCCTTTGAAGTCATAGCGGTGAAGTTACAGCAACAGGGCGATCGCTTCTTCATTCAGTGTAGGAGATCAGGGAGTTGCCATCTTAAACCAAGGCTTGCAGGAGCGCTTGCAGTTTTAACCGCACTTCTGCTAGTTCTCGATCGGGTTCGGAACCCGCTACGATACCTGCTCCAGCATAGAGACGAGCCCGATTGCCTTCCAGTAAGGCAGAGCGAATTCCCACGATAAACTCAGCGTTGCCTTGGGCATCTACCCATCCGAGGGGTGCGGCATAGAGCGATCGCTCAAACTGCTCATACTTTTGAATTTGCTGGCAGGCAATCTCCCTGGGCATACCAGCTACAGCAGGCGTCGGGTGCAACTTTGCCAAAATTTCTAACGGGTGCTTTTCGGAGGAGATAGTGGCATGAACCGGTGTATGGAGATGTTGAATATTGGACAGTTGCAGGAGGGTCGGGGTAGCAGCATGGTGAGGAATTAGCCCCAAAGCTGTCAACTGCTGTGTGATGAAATCCACAACCAGGCAATGTTCTCTATGTTCCTTATCACTGTTGAGTAACTGCTGAGCAAATTGCTGATCTTCAGCTACAGTTTTACCCCGTGGAGCCGATCCTGCCAGGGCATCGGTGAGTAAGCGCTGATTTTGGACACTGAGCAGACGCTCTGGACTAGCCCCAATCATGTTTTGTCCTTTGCCATTGCCAACCGAGAAGACATAACAATCTGGATAGCGTTGGCGCAGGTTGTGGAGCGATCGCTCTGCTTGAAAAGGCAATCTCGAAGTCACATCAATCGCATGGGCCAACACCAACTTATGGAAGTACTGTTGTTGAATGTCGAGCAGGGCTGAGGTTACGGCAGATTGGAATGGAAATGTATCCGTAATTTGCCACTGTTTCAATAGATCAGAGATTTGATTTTGATAGGGAAAACTCAGCAGGCTAGATTGAGTAGAACTCATCGATCGAAACTGATGCCAAACCGATTCAGCTAAATCTTCCACATTTGACTGAGGTTGAATGAAAAGATTGGCTAAAATTGCGCCGCGATTGTGCCAACGCATGATCTGCCATTGAGGTAAAAAACCGTTGCTGGCGGAAAGGCTGAGTTAGATCTGGACTGCTGATCAAAGAAGGTAAAACTACAAAAGAAGCGCGGAATCGTCCAAGGCAAATCGATCGAATTACTGGCAATTAACTGATCTAAGCTGTTTTGAATAAACTGCTGAACTTCAGAAAACCGCTGAGATCCCGAAGTTTCAAACGATACGGCAGAGTTGATTGCAGCAATTGCCCAGCCGCGATCGCGATTTTCAAAATAGAAGTGTAATTGATCAGAATCGCCCCATTGCTCCAGAACGGTTAAGGGATCAACACTCTCAATTTCAAGAAAAACACTGGCAATTTTTTCTTGATGATCTTCAATCGATTTTCGTCTACAAAAATCAAGAAATTGATATAACTGTTTACAATCTTTTAGGAAGTTGAACCCAGCGAAGGGAGATTGGCATAGCATCGAGCGCAAAAATTCCTTATGTAAAGCTGGTTTTACAACTTGATCATCGACATTAGCAAAGAGTCTATGAATACAACTAACATATTTAGACTTGACAGAGGAAGCTAATGCTAGAGGAATTTTGTACGCTTGACCATAACAGATCATTTCGCTTCAAACCGCCTCTGCACGTAACGTCTCTGCGGCACTTTATAATGAGTGCGTTGTTCTCACAGTCGCAGCCTCCAGACTCTAAAAGCGGCTTGGGGAAGCGTTTAAGGAATGCCGATGACGATCAATTCAGTTAAATATGCCGATCCAGCTTTTAATTCATCTGTCAATTTACCGGATAAACACAAACTATGGATGGCGGCCATTAAGCCACCCATGTACAGCGTTGCAATTATGCCCATCCTCCTAGGTACGGCTGTTGCCTATGCGAAGACACAAACCATTCAGTTAGAAATTTTTTCCATCTTTTTAATTTCCGCTATTTTAATTTTGGCTTGGGAAAACCTGCATAATGATTTATTCGATTCAGAGACAGGAATTGATCACAATAAACACCACTCTGTGATCCATTTAACTGGCAATAAATCTCTGGTATTTTGGCTAGGAAATCTCTGTTTATCCGTAGGAATTTCAGGGATTTTGGCGATCGCCTGGCTACAACAAGATCCCACCATGCTGCTGCTGATTCTGGCTTGCTGCGGTTTGGGATATATCTATCAGGGACCTCCTTTTCGCTTAGGCTACCAGGGATTAGGCGAAATCCTCTGCTTCTTTAGCTTTGGTCCATTAGCAGTATCTGCGGCCTACTATAGCCAAACGCAAACTTGGTCGCTCACTGCCTTCATGGGGTCTATCATCCTTGGCATCAGCACTAGTTTGATTCTGCTGTGCTCCCACTTTCACCAAGTAGAAGATGACCTGGCAGCAGGGAAGCGATCGCCCATTGTCCGCTTAGGCACCCGGCGCGGCGCACAACTCTTACCTTGGCTCTGTGGCAGTCTTTATGCGCTGACAGTACTGGGAGTGGCGATCGGTCGCTTTCCACTCTGGACATCGCTCATCTTTGGTAGTCTGCCACCGGCTTTCCAGCTTTGTCGGCATGTGCTGACCCATCACAATCAACCCGAAAAAGTCAGCAATTCTAAATTTATCGCTGTTTCTCTCCACTTTTGGAGTGGTTTACTGCTAAGCCTGGGTTTTCTGCTCTAAATTCCTAATCTTTTAGATTTTCAATCTTGAGTTTTGAAAGCGCTAGCGGTAACGCGATGTGCAATCCTCCTACAACTGCACATCGCGGGCAATTGGGCATCAACATCCTAACGACTCATCCACCCATCCACCCTTATGGCTCAACTCAAAATCGTCAACCACTACGACAGTAGCTTTACCCTGGCTACTGAAGCCAAAGCAGAACTGGTGAGTTTACTCACACAAGCCGCCTTTTTAACCCAAGTGAGTGAGCAAGGAAACTGTCAGCGTCTTGAATTCACAGGACTTCTGTTCCAACCCGTTCCTTATACCCCAACTGCCACCAAAGGCATGCCGGTTGAGTTTGAGCAATATCATGACTCGCCCGACTACCTGATCATCAACGTGCCACCCAACTTTATGTTCAAAGCCAAAATCTTCCAACCTAGCCGCCTCTGTGCAATTTACCGCAAGTTTTGAGGGGTTGGCAGCGTTGCTCTAACCACTGTTAGCAACTCAACGACCCTCCCTCACCAGATCTGAATCTTTTATTCTTTACCCTCTTCTATGGCTGTTCTTGCTGATCTGGACTATATTCCTTACCTCAACGCCGCAGGGCAGATGACCGACCAATTTAATGGCAAGGTCGGAGTCTATGCCATTTTTGACTCAGAGAAAATCCTCCAGTTCATTGGCTACTCGCGGGATGTATCTTTGAGCCTTAAACAACACCTGGTACGTCAACCCCAACGCTGCTATTGGGTGAAAGTGCAGACAATCGATCGCCCTAGCCGCACGGTGCTAGAAGAGACGCGAGATGCCTGGATGACCGAAAATGGCTCTATTCCAGTGGGTAATGCAGCAGAGGAAGCTGCCTGGAATCAACCGATCGACGCAAAAATTAAAATGACTGCCGCCGAGCAAGCGACCTATGAAGCGAGCGACGATTTAGGCAGAGTTAAAACTCTCAAAAAGGTGGCCCGCCGCGTGGAAGAGGAAGTGCTAGCGGCGCTGGAAGAACGTGGAATTACCATGCCAATTCGGTTTGACCCCAAGCTGAAGGAGAAAGGGTTGCTCAATCTTTAGCCACTCTGCTGGCTCTTTCTAGGCTCAGAGGATCAAAAATTCTAGGGGCGATAGCTCAAAATATTTTGGACAATTGCCACACCTGAGTATGCTTCAAACGAAAACAGCAAAAAATTAAGATATTGATGCTCACATGAGTTCGCCGTGCCCACTGGGAGTCTCGTTGTTGCATGAAAGGAGCCAAAGTTGCTCCCGCACTAATCAACAAGATCATGCCTAAGCCAACCCATAGATGAGGCGAAAAGAACGATTTCCCGTTGTTGATATAGGTCACCGTTAGTCCGAGGATCATGCCGAAAACCATCAGCAGCAGCCACACCGCCCCAGTTTTATGGTGGGCGATCGCAGACTTCCCTCGATTCTTGGGTTGCTCCTGTTTCGTTTCGGTGCGGCGCGATTGAAACCCCAGATATGCCGTATAGCCATAGAGTGCGAACAAACCCGACATCAAAATAGGATGTGCAAAAGTTAATACCTGGTTCATCAGAGTTCTCCG
>JAAUOQ010000343.1 GCA_012034795.1 Leptolyngbyaceae cyanobacterium CRU_2_3 | reverse complement strand
GGCTCCGTAAATTCCCGCAGAGACAGGCGTTGTATGAATTTTTGACAGCGCTTTTGGCAGAATCAAGAACTAAGTATTTATGCGAAGAATTGCTAACTTAGACAGAGGATGATAAAGTCCCATAACAAGGTGCAAAAGCGTGATTAGCGTTCTAACACCCCACTTAATTTGAGGATAGTTCTCAATTCCAACATGCAAACGTTAGCTTCTGGATTAAATCAGCAAGTGTTGTCCGAAGTCATTCACGTATCTCATTTTCAAGTTGCTCCCCAACCTTTGAAAATTGTGGTGTTGGGAGATAGTCTAGTCTATGGCTTTGGCGATCCCGAAGGGGGCGGTTGGGTTGAGCGACTGAGACGACAGTGGATGTCTCCTGAAGCATCAGGGCATGTCCTCTACAATTTGGGGGTTCGCGGGGATGGCGTTCGGCAGGTTGCCCAGCGGCTAGAACATGAGTTTCGGCATCGTGGCGAGTTGCGGCATAAAGTTCCCGATGCGATCGTCCTCTCGGTTGGTGTCAATGACTCAGCCCGGCTAGGACACTCAAAAGGTCGCAATTTCACAGCATTTGAAGACTTTCAGCCCGATCTATCCGCCTTGCTTGACCAAGCTCAACAGTTGTGTGCCGTATTTTTGTAGGCATGACACCTGTCGATGAATCGCGGATGCCATTTGCCAGTAGCCTGCACTACAGCCATAGTGATCAATATCGTTACAAAGAAGTCACCCGTCTGGCTTGCCTGGAGCGCCAAATTCCTTATCTCGATGTTTGGGAAAAATGGCTGGCTTTGGGTGAACAAGAGTGGCGAGTGCGACTCTCAACTGACGGACTCCACCCCAATAGTGCGGGTTACAAAGCACTTCTCCAAGATTTTCTCAATTGGGAAGCAATTCATCCTTGGATACAGCCTTCAGCGACAGCCTAAACTGTCTCGTGTTGCCACACCCGTCACCGGATTGGTGCCATCGGCGCGTTGGCAAAGCTGGAAGATCTCGTAGCGATCGAGAATGGCATCGGTAAAGTCTGCGCCCGTCACTGTCACATCCTGAAAGCTGGTACGAGTCATCGTTGCCTGCTCTAACACAGCATTGGTTAAGTCAGCCCCTAACAGAAACACGCGATCAACTAGGGCATCTGTTAAGTTGGCATCGCGCAAATTGGCGTCCAGTAGCACCGCTTTTGTTAAAATGGCATGACTCAAGTCTGCCCCTTGAAGATTAGCATTTCGCATTTCTGCTCCTACGAAAGCCTTGCCACTCAGATCTGCCTTAGAAAAATCTTGGTTATTAAGATTGGCATTGTTGTAGTTCACCGTGTCGATCGCGGCGATCGCCGGTTTTGCATCCAGCACAATCCATACAAAAGCCAGGCAAATCATCAAAATTAAGCTGAGAACTCGTGTCAACAGCTTTTTAGCAGAGTCACTTGAAGAGATGTCTCAGGGTAAGGCATTGGGCGATTGGCAATCGAAGAACTGTCACTCATGCTGTGGCAAGTAATGATTCATTTTCATTATTGCGAAATATCAGCCATAAATGTGTGCCTTTTATCCAAATAGATCTATTGAGCTAAATCTATTGAGTTGGAAATACCAATTCTAATGTTCACACTCAATTTATACAGCTTGAAAAGGCAATGATAGTCCCTAGAGCCTTGCGGGAATCATGAGGCAAGACATCATTTTTCCTAGTAGGACTTTAGTCCTTAAGCAGCTTTATTACTAGTGGTGCCATTTTACTTTTGCTAAGACCAGGCTGGTAAGCTATGACTACAGAAATTACAGTGTTGACTAAAATCGCCGACCATCTCATGGTGCTCCAACATCAGCGGGCAACGGGTGAACTTGTCATCACACCTAGCAAACAGTCATCCTTCCAATGGAAACTTTACTTTTATCTAGGACGGTTAGTCTATGCCACTGGAGGCAGCCATCCAGTTCGTCGCTGGTACAGAGCTTTTAAGAGACACTGTCCTGCTTTCTACAAATCAGGTTGGCTTACTAAAGTACAATCGACCGAAGAACTTTGGGAAGTAGATCTAATCAATCAAGCACTTCAGCAAGGATTGATCAACTCAGCCCAGGTCAGAGCTATTGTGCAGAGTATTGTCCAAGAAGTCATTTTGCGGTGGTGGGCAAAAAACTTTCACTAGCAAGTGGTACGCGGGTAAAGAGGTTGCTCAGAGAACGGAGCTATTATCTTTATCTGTTGAGAAAGTTATCCAAGAAGCCTATCAATTTCAAGAAGATTGGCAAAATGCGGGTCTAGGATTTTTGCAAGATTTGCTGTCACAGTTTTCACCCGATCTGGCTCCCCTATTGCAGAATTTCTCGCAGTTAGAATCATTGGTTTCTCCCGAATCTTTCAAGAATATGACGCGGATGGTGCGGGGGCAAATGACCCTGTGGGACGTTGCGCTACAAATGCAAAAGCCTTTACCTGTCGTGGTTGCCGACATATTGCCACTACTCCGCCAGGGTATCATTGAGTTGAGAGAAATTGATGACCTACCAGCTCCCCTACCGTCCGCCTGCTGCTCCGCAGATCATAGCTCCTACACCCGCCAAAACGCTGATCGCCTGCATTGATGACAGTCCACTCATCGGTGAAACGATTACGCAAATTTTGTGCCCCATGGGTTACGAGGTCTTGACTATTCTTGAACCTTTACAGAGCATTGCAGCCCTGCTTGAGCGTAAGCCTAGTCTGATTTTTCTTGACTTGGTCATGCCCAGTACAAATGGTTATGAACTTTGTACTTTTTACGCAAAACCTCTGTGTTTCAAGATACCCCGATCGTGATTCTCACAGGTCATGATGGGGTCATCGATCGCGTTCGCGCCAAACTTGTCGGTTCCTCAGAGTTCTTGGCAAAACCGCCGGAGTCCGCCAAAGTTTTACAAGTTGTCCAAAAATATTTGGGCTCTAATTTTACAGAACCCCATTCCTCATCAGAAATTACAGTCGTTTAATCATTCAAATTGAGGTGGAAAATGTGCCTTATTTTTAGGTTTAAATTCTCTGCGATTCCATATATTTTTGGTCATCGAACATTATAGAACGGCTCTGTCTAATTCGGAAAAATTTTACATAGCCAATTCAAAATCTGATTTCTTCAAAAACCTGAATTAAACTTCAAAGCGATATTAAAATCCTCAATCTGTGTTTATCTCAGCTTGCTTTTGGGAACATTAGTAGCATGGCTTAAGAAAGATTCTAACTATTCTCATGTTCTAGCTGCCACTAATAGTTTTCCTTGATCTAGATAGTCAATTCTAATTCATCAAATTTTCGATTCATTCAGGAGATTTCTAATGGCGACTATTCTTGTTGTAGAAGATACTTTAACTCAAGCAGAAATCATCACTGGTACTTTGCGAAAAGCTGGATATAACACTGTCTTAGTATGCAGCAGTGAAGATGCCAAAACCAAAATTACTCAGCAGAAGCCAGACGCGATCCTTCTGGATATAGTTCTTCCGGGAGAGAGTGGTTTTGAACTCTGTCGAGAACTAAAGGAAAACCCTGAAACTCGCAATATTCCTATCGTCATGTGTTCCACTAAAAATGGCGAAATGGACAAATTTGGGGGATGAAGCAGGGTGCTTCATCCTATATCACTAAACCAATTGACACCGACGAGCTGGTTCGCACCATGAAAATGGTGGTTGGATAAAAATACTGTAGAGATGAGATTAATCCCATCTCTACTATTAATACTTCAAAAATCTATTGTTCCTCACCATGACAACCACTGCTGCGGCTGAAAACAATCATAAGAAGACTCAGCAATTCTTGAGTTTTTTCATGCTTCCTCAGATTCATGCTATTTTGCCCGCTCAGCAACTCACCGAAATCTTGAGCTTGGCACCTCAGCAAATTGTGCCAATTCCAGATGTTCCGTCTCAGGTTATGGGAGTTTGCAACTGGCGAGGCGAAGTTTTGTGGTTGCTAGATTTAGGTTGTTTCATGGGTACAGAATCGCTTTCTAGTCAAAAGTATCGTCAGTCAAATTACAGTGCGATCGTGGTACATCACCAAGATTGCACTTTGGGGCTTGTGGTAGATCGGGTCAGCCACATGCTTTGGTGTGATCCAGAGCAAATCCAATCGATTCCAACACCCCATCACAAATCTGCAACCTCTCCTTGTTTGCAAGGTTATTGGTTATCGCCCCAAGGAGAAACCTTTTTAGTTTTGGATGGGCAAGTCCTTATTAATGCCTTTCGCAACTCATCTGAATAGAATTTAGAACTCTAAATTCTCAGAATTTCAAACTTTAATTTTTCCCACTTCCAGGTTAAGTTAACCCAATTCTATCAGGACTGAATCTATGCTACTTGATGGTAATCAACCGAATCGTTCAATCGCAAATGCAGAATCTTTTCTGAAATTATCTGAAGCCGAAGTTCAAGAATTCAGGCGTTTAGAAAGGCTGACTGGTTCTAAACCCCCTAAAATACCTCGGTTTTCCAGAATGCCAAATTGGAAAAAAACTGAGCCTGCGAACCAAAGCAACGGCATTGGCAATCGCCCTCAGTACTGTTCCCTTGATTACCATCAGTACCGCTGCTTACTTGACCGCAGACAAATTTATCATTGATGGCATCATTCAAGCCAAAGAAGCTGATGCTAAAGGTTTGGCTGATAAGGTCAACGGTTTCCTGTTCGAGCGATATGGCGATGTTCAGGTAGTGGCTCGCCTGCCCATTTTGGCAAACGAAAAGGTTAGAGGTGTGGTGCCTGTCAACGAACGAGCAGTCGTGTTGACCAAATTTGCCCAAACCTATGGTGTGTATGACAGCATTGCTGCTTTTGATTTACAGGGCAATGTGGTTGTGCAGTCCGCAGGTCAGCCTCTGGGAAATCACCGCGATCGCAGCTACTTTCAAGAAGTGCTCAAGACTGGCAAACCTGTGCTCAGTGGCCCTGACATCTCCAAATCGACTGGGCAGAAAGTGATCCACTTTGCGGCACCGATTCGTGACAGTGTCACCGGGAAAATCATTGGCGTGGCTCGTAGTCGGATGCCTGTCAAGTTTTTGG
>JAAUOQ010000342.1 GCA_012034795.1 Leptolyngbyaceae cyanobacterium CRU_2_3 | reverse complement strand
GGGAGAAGGGGAGCCGGAATCAAAGTCTCTCCCAAAAAGGGGGAGGGATTTAGGGCGAGGGCAGATTGGTATGTGGACTTACCCCTTAGTCTACTAGTCACTATCATCCCAAGTTTCTACAGCGAGTAAATCGCTGATGGGATCTTGCATAGAAAACTCAAAATCTTCTAACTCTTTTTCCAGTACGTCCATTCGTCTCCGTAGAGCAGCGCAATCTTCCAGAGCCGATCTGTGGGTTTAATGACTTTAGATTGGATAAGCGATCGCACCTGACGCTGAAATTTCTCCATCGGGTGAGCAACCTGCTGGTTCATAACACCTTCAGCCTTATATTAAGGTTCAATTAAATGGGTTGCACAAATTCTGTCTGAACACAGCCTCTACAGGTTGACGCAGCATTATACTTCTGAAGCTTCCAATGCTGTGGGGCTGTGTCTGAAGAACATCTATAGTTTTCCATCCTAGCACAAACCTGCTGAAACGTACTAGTGATGCCTGTATATCTCAATCCTCCGAAATGCTCTCGTAAATTTCATGAAAATGATCCCATCAAACTCCAGCAGTCCGCTTTTAAATTCAAAAACATCCACTATAATCATAGTTTTGGGCAAAGTGTTTTGTAGAGAGGAAGTTAGATGTCGCGATATCGAGGTCCCCGCCTCAGGATTGTACGTCGCCTGGGTGAACTACCAGGTTTGTCGCGCAAGACTCCAAGACGGGCATATCCCCCCGGTCAACATGGTCAAGCTCGCAAGAAGCGTTCGGAGTACGCTGTTCGTCTGGAAGAGAAGCAAAAGCTTCGCTTTAACTATGGCGTTTCAGAAACCCAATTGCTGCGCTACGTCCGTAAAGCTCGGCGGGCAGCAGGTTCAACAGGGCAAGTTTTGCTACAGTTCCTAGAAATGCGGTTGGATAACACCGTCTTTCGGCTGGGTATGGCTCCCACAATTCCCGGTGCCCGGCAGTTGGTCAACCACGGTCACGTGACAGTCAATGGGCGAGTCGTTGACATTGCCAGTTATCAGTGCCGACCTGGTGAAGTGATTGGGGTGCGAGATAGCGATCGCTCTCGCAAACTAGTGGAAGCCAATCTGCAATTCCCAGGTTTAGCTCATCTTCCCAGCCATCTAGAGTTTGACAAGAATAAGATGATCGGTAAGGTCAATGGTGTGGTGGAGCGCGAATGGATTGCGCTACAAGTGAACGAACTGCTGGTGGTTGAGTACTACTCTCGCCAAGCTTAACCTTGCTGAATTTATGTTTTTGAGTTGCATCTGCGCGGCTGCGATGCGATATCTAATAATTTTACTAAGCTCCTTGAATCTGTCAGTCAAGGGGCTTATTTTTATGGATTACCAACCAGCCAGCCAATCTCCTTACTGAATCTAACCACCAATTTGGGACATCGTTCTGGCATAGGTTCCATTGCCTGTTCCAGTTTCCCGCTGTTTGTAGTTGATGTCCGGTTTGCGTGTTATCAGATCCCCAACCTGATCGCAAAGTTGATCGATCGGCACACCCAAACGCAAAGCAGTTTTAAGGTCAAGCTGTCCAGTTTCGTTGAGCAAGCAAGGGCGCAGCCAGCCATCCGCCGAGAGGCGCATCCGGTTGCAGCGATCGCAAAAACATTCGGACATTTGGCTAATAAATCCTAGCGTTCCTTTGGCTCCCGGAATTTGAAAAATATCGGCAGGGCCGTTGCCTCGTACTTGAGCTTCCGTCAGTCCCCAGCGATCGCCAATCTGCTGCCGCAGGTCTTGCGAATCTACCCAACCCTTGTGGTCAAATAATCCAGCATTGCCAATCGGCATAAACTCAATAAACCGGATATGCCATTGGCGATCGATGCTAAGCGCTGCCAAATTCAAAACTTCGTGATCGTTAACGCCCGGAATGACGACTACATTTAGCTTGAGTGGATCGAATCCCACCTGATAGGCCGTTTGGATGCCTTGCCAAACCTGCTGCCAACGAGAACGCCCGCGACTGCCAATAATCCGATCGAAGGTTTCTGGCTCCAAAGAATCGAGACTAATGTTAATCCGTCGTAGTCCAGCATCATACAAATTTTGCGCCATGCCTGCTAACAGAAAAGCGTTGGTAGTCATGGCTATATCTTGAGTTTCGGGAAAAGCTGCGATCGCTCTTACCAATTCCACAACACCCGAACGCAGTAGGGGTTCTCCACCCGTCAGCCGAAAGCGCGTGAAACCACAAGGAATGAACACGTCGCGCAGCAGGGTCAATAGCTCCTCATGGCTCAATACCTCTTGCTGGCGTAGGTACTCCAGTTCTTCTCCTTCAGGCATGCAGTACTGGCATTGGAAGTTACAGCGATCGATCAAGCTAATCCGCAGATAGTCAACAATGGGGTTCACGGCGCTTCCAGAAAAGTTAGACAAACATTGGTCTTGATCTTAATGTCTTGATCTTAGCGGGGATTGTTAGAGACGAGCAGTTGAGACGAGCAGTTAAGACAAACAAAATTGGTTAAAATTGCTGATTATGACGCGATCGGGCAGTTTCTCATGAACACGCTTCCGCAAGTCGAACCTGCTATTGAACCTGCTATTCCCTCCAACATTGTTTATCCCGATAGCGATGGGCAGCCAATGTCAGATAATACCAAGCAGTTCCGCTGGATTGTCACGATCAAGGAAAATCTGGAACTGCTGTTTGCCAATCGCGAAGATGTTTTTGTGGCGGGGGATCTCTTGTGGTATCCCGTTGAGGGCAGCAATACCATTCGTCAAGCTCCTGATGTCATGGTGGTAATGAATAGACCCAAAGGCGACCGGGGATCTTATAAGCAGTGGAATGAAGACAACGTTGCTCCTCAAGTGGTGTTTGAAATCCTTTCTCCAGGTAATCGCCTGGCTGAGATGGTGAAGAAATTCAAGTTTTATGAACGGTATGGTGTGCAAGAGTACTATGTCTATGATCCAGATGACATTGAGTTGACGGGGTGGCTCCGTACCGAAAGTGAACTAGAAGGGATCAGTAACTCATTGGATTGGGTCAGCCCGGCGCTAGGAATTCGATTAATCATGGGACAAGCAGAGCTAGAAATTTATCGTCCTGATGGGCAAAAGTTTTTGACCTTTCTGGAATTAGGACAGCGAGCAGAATCTGAGCGGCAGCGGGCAGAATCCGAGCGGCAGCGAGCAGAATCCGCAGAAGCTCTGCTGGCGCGCTATCGAGAACAGTTTGGTGAGTTGCTATGACTTTGCCTGCTGTTTCCCCTACGCCACAGGCGGGATATACCCTGCCTGTGTTTGCCTGTGCAGCGGCGATCGCGGCTCTCCGCCATCTTTACCAAGACTCATCCCCTGCTGTGCCTGTCGATTTGCTGAATCCTGCCCAAACCGTAGAGATTGCGATTGAACAAGTGGCTCGCCTAACCCCCACTTCTGCGTTAGCCATCACTCGGAGCGATCCAGGAGACAATTTAGACCTGACTCGTCACACGCCAATTTGGGCGCTGGTTGAATTAAAGGTGCCCGGACAAAAGGAGGCGATCGCCCTTGACGGCGGTGAAGGGCTGGGGCGACAAACCCAGGCAGACTATCAGCCTGCCATCTATGCCTATGCACGCCAGTTGATATACGAAAACCTTAAGCAGTGGCTGCACACTAACGAAACGATCCGGGTGACGATTATTTTGCCCGAAGGCAAGGCTTTAGCCCATCGCACTTCTAATGCTGCCTTTGGAGTGGTGGAAGGACTATCATTGCTAGGGTACGTCGGGCATTGCCCAACCGCTGAGTGCACCAGGGCAATTAGAAATTTTTCGATCGCAACTTCAGGAAAAGGCAAATCTGCACCATTGCTTGGTGTTTTGCATTGGCGAGAATGGTCTAGACTTGGCAAAAAAACTCGGCGTCAATTCTGATTGTCTGCTCAAGACTGCTAACTGGCTCGGCTCTCTGTTAGTGGAAGCAGGTATACAAAATGTCCAGGCTGTTTTGCTGTTTGGCTATCACGGCAAGCTGATCAAGCTAGCAGGCGGCATTTTCCATACGCATCACCACGTAGCAGACGCCCGTCAGGAAATTCTTGCAGCCCACTGTGCCAATTTAGGATTGCCTACACCAGAGGTGCAGGCTGTCATGTCCAGCCCAACAGCCGATGCAGCGTTAAAGCATTTGCGAGAGTTGGATGCTGCTACAGGTAGCACCTGGGTAGCACAAGTCTATGGGGCGATCGTTCAGAAAATTGACCAGCGCTCTATGGCATACATTCAAGCCCATAGCGATCGCCAAGTCACCGTGGGTTCAATTTTGTTCGATCGAGATCGACAAATCATTCTTCAAAGCCAAACTGGAGCTTCAATTTTGTCCCAGGTTTGCTAGTGTAGGTAACATATCTCAACTTCATTAGATTTAATATTTTCTTTTAACCTTTCTGTGTACATATCTTTGCTATGTTTATTCATCCCTTTAAAATTGACATCAGGATTCAGCGGTGACTCTCCAAACTGAACAACCCCCGCAGGTTTTATCTACCTCCAAGCTCAATCACCAAATCATTGTCATTTTAGACTTTGGTTCTCAGTACTCTGAGTTGATTGCTCGCAGAATTCGGGAAACCCAGGTTTATTCTGAAGTGCTCTCTTACCGCACATCAGCCGAACAACTGCGGCAACTTGCTCCTAAAGGCATTATTCTTTCGGGTGGCCCTAGCTCAGTCTACGACAGTGGTGCGCCCCACTGCGATCCAGAAATCTGGAACCTCGGCATTCCCATCTTGGGGGTGTGCTACGGTATGCAGTTGATGGTGCAACAGTTGGGGGGTGGTGTAGAACAAGCCGATCGCGGCGAATATGGCAAAGCGGCTTTGCACATTGATGATCCTACAGATCTGCTGACCAATGTCGAGAACGAGACGACTATGTGGATGAGTCACGGTGACTCCGTTACCCATCTACCCGATGGCTTTGCTCTGCTAGCCCATACAGATAATACGTCTTGTGTCAGCGATCGCCCACTCATTCGCAAAAGCTATATGGCGTGCAGTTCCACCCAGAGGTGGTACATTCCTTGGGCGGGCAAGCGCTCATCCGCAA
>JAAUOQ010000341.1 GCA_012034795.1 Leptolyngbyaceae cyanobacterium CRU_2_3 | reverse complement strand
GCTGTGGCTTTATAGCGATTCTCAGTTGAGTGCGATACATCAAAGAGTTAAGGAACCGCACCCTCGACGCACCCTCGACGCAGATGAAAATGTATTTTATCCAAATGAGAACCGCTATATTTGCTGAAGACGGTATCCTGCAACCCCCTTTCCAAGAACCGATTGTGGGTCAGGAGTCCATTCTTGTGTACATGCGTGAAGAATGCTACGGACTCAAGCTGATTCCTGAAAGGGGAGTGTCTGAGCCAGGGGAAAAAGAGTTCACCCAGATTAAAGTGACGGGTAAAGTGCAAACTCCCTGGTTTGGTGACAGTGTTGGCATAAATCTAGCATGGCGGTTCTTGCTTAATCCGCAAGACAAGATTTTCTTTGTGGCGATCGATTTGCTGGCATCTCCCCAGGAACTGCTGAACCTGGGCTTCATAAGGTAGAAGAACTTGAGAGTGATGAGTGATGAACTGTGTTTTTTAAGCCAGAGCGATCGCTCTGGCTTAAAATCATGCTCTCAAGCATAAAAATGGTGGGTTACCTTGCGCTCCGGCAAAGCCTACACATTCAACTCAGCACACAAGATCGGGCGTATAGCCTCCGGTATAGCTGAATGCAAAGCGCTTACGCTAAGGCGCAGCCTCTCAAGAATGAGAATCGCTCTACACCCAGAATGACGATCAAAATTATTGAAAATTGGAGAGTTCAATGCGTGCAAATATTATACCAGCACCAAGATTTGAAAAAATCAAACAGTAGAATTTGTTGGTGGCACAGGAAAGATAAAAAATTACTACTCCGAATCCGATAGCTGGATTTATCTTGTAGAGATGGCGATGGGTCCAGAACCAGACTTTGGCAGAATTGGTTACGAGACTATGATTCTGCTACCAGAACCAGACATGATTTCACTTGCTGTACCTTGGGAATGTTTTAGTAGAACCTGTACAAATTATACGTTTTCAAACGCTTGCTAAAACATGATTTCTAACAGCGAGGTGTCATGCTAACTCTTGTTAGCAGATTACATGCTTACTAACAGCCATGCAACCATCCCCATCGGCTGAACAGCTTCTATTAAAAAGTTTATCTCAAGGGGAGCGCACTGCCTTTTGGCAACTATGGATGCCATACCAAGATTATTTTTATCATTGCTGTCTAACTTGGATGGATGGAAATATTACAGATGCCCAAGATGCCCTCTCTGAAGCGACTCTCAAAGCCTGGGATCAACTATTCCTCCATGCTGACAAAATCACTAATCTTAAAGCTTGGCTGACGCGCTTTACTCATAATCTTTGTATGGACATACACCGAGAGCATGGCAGAAAGGCAATAGGGGTAGATAATATTGAAGAAACAGCTTCGCAAATAGAAGTTTTAATATTTCTACTTGAGTCACCTGAATCAGCCCTTATACCATCCTCGCTAAGACCTGTGGCACGAACATTTTCGCCTGAGTGGGGCTGAATTTGTGCTTCTAACCCTTTTCGCACCCAACGATGAGGCGTTTGCCAAGCTTCCCAAAGGTACAGTAGACGCACTGCTTAAGGACATTCCAAAGCTCAAAAAAATCCTGACCTATCATGTTGTTGCCACTCTTAGTAGTTGGGGGCGCATCTAGCTGTAATACCTAGTATTTCGGTAATGTTCTAAAGCTGTTGCTGATGCCGATCGTGGTAGAAAGGAGCAAATATTATCCGAGGTTGACCAACACATCTGCAACACTGCCCTTTACCGCAGGTTAAAGCCGCATCACGAATTTACGCTCGAAATGAATATCTAAATCCTAGCAGTGGAGATCGACTCTTATGCCTAAATTAACCGCTCAAGGAAAAACCTTTGAATGCCCTCAAGGATCTAATTTACGTCAGGTGCTGCTCCAGAATGGGATTGACCTCTACAACGGAGCCACTTCAGCGATCAACTGCCACGGACTCGGCACTTGTGGCACTTGTGCAGTCCAGGTGGAAGGGGCTGTTTCGGAACCTGAATGGCGCGAGCGCACTCGGCGATCGCTGCCTCCCCATTCTCTCACGCAGAACCGCCGACTAGCTTGCCAAACTCAGGTTTTAGGGGATGTCAAAGTGACAAAATTTGATGGCGCTTGGGGTCAAGGAAATCAAACTGTCTGGACACCGAAGGGTTAGTTCAGTTCGTCCAAATCGAAGATAGGTACGCGGATTGACAGCTAAATATGTTTTGCTGTTTTCCACACCTATAAATAAAGCTTTTTAAATGATAAGTGATAGCGATGCCGATTAAAGAACAACCAACTCCCACTCCTTCCCGCCTGATCGGTAACATTTTTCTGGCGCTGGCAGCTTTATTCCTGATCACAAATTTTATATTACCTTTTGTCTTAGGTCCTCAGATTCCCGGTGTTCCCTATAGCTTGTTCATCCATCAGGTTCAGGCAGGGGAAGTTGAGCGGGTGCAAGTCGGTCAAAACCAGATTCAATTTCAATTGAAAACGGTCGATGACCAGGCTGGACCTGTGTTCTCTACTACACCCATCTTTGATTTGGGATTGCCCAAATTGTTAGAACAGAAGGGTGTTGAATTTGCCGCTACCCCTCCGCCCAAGAATGCCTGGTTTACCAGTCTTCTGGGCTGGGTGATTCCACCCTTGATCTTTGTAGCAATCTGGCAGTTTTTTTATCAGACGGGGTGGTGGACCTCAGGGTGTTCTCTCGATTGGGCCGTTCTTCAGTATCTCTGGCTCTGAGTTTGTGGAACTTTTTGTTGGTGTGGGTTCTTCACGAGTCCGCGATCTGTTTGAGCAGGCAAAGAAACAGGCTCCCTGCATCGTGTTCATTGATGAACTGGATGCGATCGGCAAGTCTCGTAGCAGTGGTGGGTTCTACGGCGGCAATGATGAGCGGGAACAAACACTCAACCAGTTGCTAGCAGAAATGGATGGGTTTTCAGCGGAAGATGCAACAGTGATTGTGCTAGCAGCCACAAATCGCCCTGAAGTATTAGACCCTGCTCTCTTGCGTCCTGGTCGATTTGACCGTCAAGTGTTGGTCGATCGCCCGGATCTGTCGGGGCGAGAAGCAATTCTCAAAATCCATGCTCGGAAAGTAAAGCTGGGTGAGGACGTGAAATTGGCGGCGATCGCGACTCGCACCCCCGGTTTTGCCGGGGCAGATCTAGCAAACCTGGTGAATGAAGCGGCTCTGTTAGCAGCCCGCAATCAACGCTCCGACGTTGCCCAGGAAGACTTTGCTGAAGCAATCGAGCGTGTGGTGGCAGGTCTTGAAAAGAAAAGCCGTGTCCTCAACGACAAGGAAAAGAAGATTGTTGCTTACCACGAAGTCGGTCATGCCCTGGTTGGTTCTCTGATGACTGGGAGTGGTCGAGTTGAGAAAATTTCTATCGTCCCTCGGGGTATGGCAGCACTGGGTTACACGCTGCAACTGCCAACAGAAGATCGGTTCCTCATGGACGAAGCAGAACTCCGGGGTCAGATTGCCACCTTGCTCGGTGGACGCTCAGCTGAAGAGATTGTGTTTAACAGTATTACTACTGGTGCAGCCAATGATTTGCAGCGGGCAACAGATCTAGCAGAGCGGATGGTAACTACCTACGGGATGAGCAAAATCTTAGGTCCGCTGGCGTACCAGCAGGGACAACAACCAATGTTCCTAGGCGATGGAATGCCCAATCCCCGCCGGATGATGAGTGAGGAAACAGCACAGGCAATTGATCGTGAGGTGAAGGAAATTGTGGAAACGGCTCATCAGCAAGCTTTGGATACGCTCAAACTCAACCGAGACTTACTGGAAGCTATCGCCACTCAACTCTTAGAGACAGAAGTTATTGAGGGTGAAAAATTGCACAGTTTGCTCTCGCAGGTTCAAGCTGTAAACAATTTAACCGTTTCAAATAGACCTAATTTAAATCTTTCAGGAGTTAGCTAATGAGTATTATTACGAAGATGATTGTAAATGCAGATGCCGAGGTTCGCTATCTCAGCCCTGGAGAACTGGACCAGATCAATATCTTTGTTAGGAGCAGTGAGCGCCGTCTACGCCTTGTGCAAACTTTAACTCTGAGCCGCGATCGCATTGTTAAGCAAGCTGGAAACCAACTGTTTCAAAGGCGTCCAAGCCTTGTTTCTCCTGGTGGTAATGCCTACGGCAAAGAGATGACTGCCACCTGCCTGCGGGATATGGATTACTATCTGCGCTTGATCACTTATAGTGTTGCGGCTGGAGATACTACGCCAATTCAAGAGATTGGGATCGTTGGTGTTCGCCAAATGTACAGATCCCTCGGCACCCCAATTGACGCCGTTGCCGAAAGCGTCCGTGCCATGAAGAACATCACTACCTCGATGTTATCTGGAGAAGATGCGCTCGATGTTGGCACTTACTTCGACTACCTAATTGGTGCTCTCCAGTAGGCAGACGACGTTGCAGGTGGCTTTGGACGATTCAGAGCGCCTGCGTCAGCTTATGCAAGATTTTCTCACCCTTGGGACGAGCGCGGCTTCCCGATAGCCGTAAGGCGTGGCGGAGCGCCATAGGGTAGGTGCCGTCGGCATAAAGGAACTGGCATGCCTCCTACGGAGGAGCTACGAATTACGTCGTAGACGTGCCGCAGGCAGTAGGGCTTCCCGTAGACCCCGTAGGGGCTGAGCGCAGTCTTTGGGTAGGAAGAAGATAAGTCATCTTGTGGCGGGTAGGGAGTCATATGCGTAAGAACTTAATTTGAGAAAAAAAAGATTTTTTACAAAAAGGCTAGTAGAAATAAGATATTTTAGGTAGATTTTTAATAATGGTCATTTCTTAGGTAATCTACTACACATTGATCGTGTCTTCTCATTATTAGGTATAGGTTGGAAGTTTAGCTTGGGTAGGCTTAAAGCCTCATTTCTGAAAGAAACACTGAGTTATTTTGTCAAAAACCTCATAATGGCTTTTGACAATCAAAAAAGTAGGGAATTTAAAGTCTTGTTACGAAACTCATGAACTGGAACTAGAAATTTACGTTAGAACAAAGAATAGTAACCTCAGTGCAGCAAGATCAGGATTCTCGGCTGCATGGCAACAAATAGTTGCCATTGTTATCAGGTGTGAATAGTTTACAAATAGATCTAGCGCG
>JAAUOQ010000340.1 GCA_012034795.1 Leptolyngbyaceae cyanobacterium CRU_2_3 | reverse complement strand
TTATTAAGGACGATCCTTGAGCATGTAAATAATTCTATCAATAATGAAAGTATCAAGACGCAAGTTCTTCACGCTTGCCGGTGCCAGCGCTGCCGGTGTGACCATGCTTTCTCCTTTGGAAGCCTTCTACGCCAGAGCCGCTCGCGGACAAGGCTCCAACGGCATCGGTTATGGTCCTCTGTCTGCCAAACTTCCTGTGAATGCCAACGAATTAGCTAATACAGTTGCTGGAGATCTAAGTCGGGAAGCAATTCTAGCTTTGCCTCGTGGATTTAACTACCGCGTGCTCTCTATCACTGGACAAACCATGAGCGATGGCACCCTAGTCCCTGCTGGGCATGACGGGATGGCAGCATTTCGCGGTCCCCGCAACACTACAATTCTGGTACGAAACCATGAGTTAAGTTCATCCTTGCCTTCTACCTATAACTTTCCCGTTTCTGGTTCTTCCCGCTATTCCAATGCAGCTTTAGGAGGAACAACCACTCTCCAGATCGGCAAGAACCGTGAAGTCTTAAAGCAATTTGTCTCTTTGGCTGGAACCAGAGTTAATTGTGCTGGAGGTCCAACTCCTTGGAGAAGCTGGATTAGTTCCGAAGAAACCTTCTCTAGCACAACCAGTAATGGGGTAACCGTTAACCATGGTTACAATTTTGAGGTTGTTGCCAATATCAACTCTGGTATTGTGAAACCAGTCCCTCTAACCGCAATGGGGCGCTTCAGCCATGAAGCTATTGCTGTAGATCCTGACCGTGGCTATATTTACGAAACAGAAGACCGGAGCGATAGCTGTTTTTATAGATTTGTCCCTAATCGAGAAATCACGGCTCCAGGACAACTACAAACCGTAGGCGGTACCTTGTATGCCCTGAAAATTAAAGGGTCAACAGGTCCGGTTAATACTACCAACAACCCCTCTCAGGGTGGAACTCCTGGACTGATTAAAGTAGGACAAACTCTAAATGTAGAGTGGGTGAAAATTGACAATGTTGACCCCGTTGCCGAAGGGAAAACAGGAGACATTGCAGCGGGACAAGTCGCTGTTCGTTACCAAGCTCAAGCAAAAGGTGCAGCCATCTTCTACCGAGGAGAAGGATGTTGGTACGGTAACGAGGTCATTTACTTTGTATCAACCCAAGCAGGCCCTTCAGCCCCTGAAAATCTTCCCTCTCCTCCCAATAGCGGTCGCGGTAATGGTCAAGTTTGGGCATATAATCCTGAAACTGAGCAGCTTAAGTTGGTGGTCGAGGCACCTGCCAACGGAGCACTGTTGGATGAGCCTGATAACGTTACCGTGACCCCGTTTGGCGACCTTTTCTTGTGCGAAGATAGCAGCGACGATTTTCAATATATCGTTGGCGTGAACGGAGAGGGAGAACTGTATCAGTTTGCCAAGAACGTCCTTTTCTCACAAGTTACCAATGATCCAGCCAAGGCGAACTTTGTGGGTAACGAGTTTGCAGGTGCCTGCTTCTCTCCCGACGGACAAACCTTCTTTGTGAACATCCAGACTCCTGGAATTACCTTTGCGATTTGGGGTCCGTGGGATCGAATTCGTCGCTAAAGCTCTACTGCGCGAATCCGACAATATCTTATTTTGGGGAGGGAAAGAGTGAGAGCAATCTATCTCGCTTCTTCCCTCCTCATTTTTAAGCGCGGAATGTCGCCTACATTGCCCCAACCCATAACGCGGTATTTGAGTCGAAGCCATGCTGAACGAGCTACAAGGGATGCCCAGAGTTAAAAGGATGAAAAATCTCGCAATTTTTCTGACACTATTCAGTTTAGTCGATATTGTTTATGGTCAACGGCCTTCCCTTTCTATACCCAATCCTTGGATTGCGGTCGATCCCAGAGATGCTATTTGCTACATGGAAACGCAGAATGGACAGATTGTAGATCTAAGCCAGGTTTGCGGAGGAAGGGAAATCCAATCGACAACACTTTCTAATACTTTTTCCACCACGGATCAGCAATTTTTCAACGATTACCAAAATGTTTTGAGATATCGCTATGGTCAATCGCCATCTGCCCAGACTACTTTATCTCAAGCACAGCAAAATCCCCAAGCAATTATCCAACGCGCCCAGAGGGCTTGTGCCAGTATCAGAGATGGAATGTTACCAGAGATGGCACTGTTCTCCGAGAGAAGGGTTGATACATCTTTGATTAATACTCTAGCTCTAGACCACTATTGCCCTGAGTTAGAGGACTAGGCACTGCGGCGCATAGCACAAGTAGAGGTGGTTTGAGTCTTTAGATTATGAGGAAGTTGATGCACCCTTCAACCCCCAGATCAGCGAGATTAAAAAAGTGTCATAACTTAAAGTTTTCTAGAAAGTTAGTCAAACTACCATACACTACTTTTTGAGCAGGTAAGCTTGTGAAGGTACAAAATTTTTAACTGTGTCTTCGTTACCTAGAGCGGGTGGTATCTACTCAGAAGTGCTGGATTATATCTACCCAAGACCTTGAGTACTTCTAACCAGCTAGATAGCACTTGTTGAACGAACAGTACATAATTTGTGTTCCCTCCTTCTTCTCACGTCAAGTAAATTGCTAATCCGTAAACTTCGCAGTCCAAAACGGCAAGCAGCACTCCTGCGCCGCATTGTAGACAGAATCCGGAACTCCCTAGAATTGAGCGTTGTTCTGCAAACCGCAGTTGATGAAGTCGCATCTCTACTCAACCTTGAGCGCTGCCTCTTCTTTTGGTACTTCCCTGACAGATCACAGATTCAGGTCGTTTATGAGCGTCTCTGTGAGAGCAACTCCCCTTCCTACCTTGGAGCACATTCTTTGTCGGAGTTGGGCATCCTGGACTCGTCAATACAGTCTGGTTTAGTACAGTCTGGTTTAACGCAGACTGGTGGAGGGATGATCAATGCTGGAAATCCGCCGCATGCCCAGGATGATAGAACAACCCATCTGTTGGGCGGCTGGCAAAACCGCGAGCTACATTCAAACATTTTCAAGCTTTCAAGCACCAGGGCGAACCTGCTAATGCCTGTGAAAGGAAAAGATGGCTCGATCGGGTATATCGCTTGTCTAGGCAATCGCCCTCGGCACTGGAGCCTCTCAGAAGTTGAGTTTATGCAGGCGATCGCCCAACACTTAGAAATTGCCATCTGCCAAGCTCAACTGTATGAGCAAACGCGCAAGCAAGCTCAGCAAGAGCAGTTGATTAACCAGATCACCACCTTGACTCGTCAAAGTTTCAACCTCAACACTATTTTGACGGAGGTGATTGCCCAACTTTTCCGTGCGCTAGAGGTCGATCGCTGCTTAGTTCATCTGGTGAAAGACCCTGATCAAGATCTTGCCCTGTGTGAAACTGCCTCTGATGAACTGGTAGACTTTCCCATCTGTGTCTGGCGGCAGCATCTTTATGAAGTTTGCCGTCCTCCCTTCATGCCTTCAGTGGATACATTTGATACAGCCGGGCCAATTACTGCCTGGGTCATTCAACATCGACAGCAGGTGTCCATTGACGACATTACCCAAGATCCTCGGATTGGTTGTAACAACCCAGAATATGAGGTAGCACGAATTCAGTCTTCTTTAGTGATCCCTGTGCAGACAGCCGCTAGGCTGCATGGAATTTTGTACTTGAACCAGTGTTCTTACACCCGCCACTGGTCGAAAGACGATCGGAAACTGGCGCAAGCGGTTGCCGATCAATTAGCGATTTCGATCCATCAAGCCCACCTGTATGCACAGCAGCAACAGCAGGCGATCGCCAGTGCTGCCCAAGCCCAACATCTTGCAGAAACCCTAGAGCACTTACAACAAACGCAGGCCCAACTCGTTCGTAGCGAGAAACTCTCTAGTCTGGGGCAACTCGTTGCAGGGCTAGCCCATGAAATCAACAATCCCATTAGCTTTATCTACGGCAATATCCCCTACGTCGAACATTACATGGAAGACTTAGTGGGCTTAATGCAATATTATCAGGAGCGCTTTCCACAAATTACCGAGGAATGTCAGGCTCAAGCTCAGGCAGTTGACCTGGACTTCGTGATGCAAGATTTGCCTCGAACGCTTCATTCCCTCAAAACTGGAGCCGCTCGCATTCGGGAAATTGTGCAATCTCTACGCAGCTTTATCTATCTAGATCAAGCACAGCGACGCAGCATTGACTTGCATGAAGCCCTGGAGAAAGCACTGACGCTATTGCATCCACAGATCTCGCCAGAAATTCAAATTGTTCAACATTATGGAGAGCCGATTACTATCGAGGCTTATCCCAAGTTACTTCATCAAGGGATTGTGAATCTGTTAACGAATGCGATCGAAGCTCTCCATCCTGTCAATGCAGCTGGTTATCCCAAAACCCTCACCCTCACAACTGCGACCTTCTCCGATCTGAAGACGGCTGAATCTTGGGTGAAAATTACCATTGCTGATACAGGTTGCGGCATTCCACTCAAGGTTCAATCCAAAATCTTTGATCCATTTTTTACAACCAAGGAAGTGGGTCAAGGGACTGGACTAGGCTTAGCTATTACCTACCACGCTATTGTCAATCAGCACCAAGGACATCTGAGTTTTCAATCTCAGCCCAACCAAGGTTCAGAGTTTGTTGTCGAAATTCCAGTTCAGCCATCCAATCCTCAAACACGTCATCAGAACAGTTTTGCTCCAGAGGGGATTTACCTATCTTTAGGCAAACAGGCTGTCTCTTCTCAGAGCGGAAGTACTCAGACTGAGTAGTCTTACGTAGTCTTGCGTAGTCTCATAAGGAAAATACAGGTAGCTTTAGAGCATCTGCAACGGAAATAATTTCAGTTTTAGAAGACAGCATGAACGTTTTCCAAACCTACTTGGGTATATTCCCTTTGTAAGTCTCCTATAGATTTATCTGTAGATCCATCTATATAGATCGCTTTCTAGACAGCCAATCCTTGACTCCGCTAGCCAATCTCCTAAAGGCTGCGCCTACGCAGGCTAATGCTGCAAAAACAAATGCTGCAAAAGCAGTCTTGTTGCAGCAACCAGATGCAATGATTCTAGCCACCATTCTATATATAGGGGGTTTCCTCAACAATAAATGGTTCCAAACCCTATTCGTAGAGTTATGATTCATTGTGAAGCTGAACTGAATCAGTTCAGCCAA
>JAAUOQ010000339.1 GCA_012034795.1 Leptolyngbyaceae cyanobacterium CRU_2_3 | reverse complement strand
GCTTTTAGGTTTTTTTGAGGTATCAATTTTCCATTGATATCTCTCGACTGTCAGTTAAGGCTATGGATTGACAGGGATGGAGTAGCTAATTGAGCCATCTTCCCACATCCATTCAAGTCGTGTGATTTTTAACTTTCCATCGGCTTTATCTGCTTGATCCTGCGTCAAAAAGATGGTTTCAGTCTGTGTTACTCGGCTCCCTTTTTGGATCGGAGCCTCCATAGGATCGATGAAGAAATCCCCGGTGTAGACACTTTTTGAAAAGTAGGGTTGGAACTGGTAGAAGACCTTAACAAAGCGTACCGATTGATTAGTATCGTTCCGCAGTTCGATCGAGAGGTTAGCTCTTTTCCCATCCTGAGAAGCTGATGAAATCCGAGATCTTCGGCTGATTGAGACAACGCCTTTTTTAACGGCAGTTTGCTTGTTAGCAATCCCTTCGTAGCCATTGGCGGGTTGAACAGGCTGACTTGTGGCAGCAGCTTTAGAATGCAACTCGGCTGAAGAGGGTAAAGCGAGTGCTGCCAGCAATCCGATCGTTGTCAATAGAGCTTTCATAAAGTCTCCTGTGATGGTGTTGCTCTATATTTACTGATTCGCGAATTAAAATCAGGGACTTCATCAAAAATTTGAATAGTCCTCTGAGCATTGTCTAAAACTTGTTCAAGTCATTTGACCTAAAACACGTCTGAGCTATTTCTTGCCAGGTGCAACAAAGACCTGGCAAAGCTTGTTGTTTTTGCAAGGCTTACCGATCTGCTTGTTACGCGAACTTCCTTTCTGGCAGCTAATTCCTTCGTTCCAGCCAGTGGTAACGAACGTGCTATCTCTGGTGGCAAAGTCTACCGAAACGGGCTGACAGTCTTGACCGTTACCCCATTCATAAGTTGTCAGATCGGCGTTCTGAAAAACCGCATCAGGAGGCTTACCCAGAAGAGTTAGCACTTGGCTGGTCGTCATTCCGTTTTGTAGATTACCAGCCTTTTTAGACAAGGGTGTGATGGAAGGCTGAGTTTCAGGCGTTGGTGTTGTCGTTGCCGCAGGCGGCGGTGGAGAAGGAGGTGAACTTGCCTGACTGTCAACCTTAGGTTCAGACTGGCAGCCAAGCAGCAACAAAAGACCGAATGCAAAAAGTTTTTTCATGGCTAAAGATAATAATCTGACCAAAATCTTAGCCGCTCAATGGCTGTACTGCAATCAGTGAGCTTTGTTTTCAACGAACGTGTGATATCCCTATGACTCATCAATGCAAGGTTCTAAAGCTTGCTGCTCTTTTTGACGATCGCCCCTTTGATTTGCGACGATCGACCAAAAAATAGGAGGCGGGTTTATGAAGATACCAACAACAGGTGGGGAGTGGTTGAAAGTTAGTGGGTTGCTTTTGGGTGTTGTGGTTGTAGGGGCGATCGTCTGGAATACGGTTGCGACAATCCAGCCCAGCAAAACGCCTGAGCAAAAGGAAATGGAAGAAGCGATCGAGCGTCTAGAGCAGATTCAAAAAGGTAAGTAATCAGAACCGAGTGTTAATCAGGAGAGATCGCAATGCGACTAATTGGTCATAACTCCCCCGATCTACCGACTGATTGAAATTGATTGCTGGTGTAGCGGGACGTGACTCAATTCGAGTAAGCACTTGCTCGATCTTGTGTAGCTTGGCAATCATCGCAGCATTCCCCCCCTGGCAGTACTGGTAAATCCAATTTGGGCATTGTGGTGGGGATGGCTGGCAATGATACCGATCCAATGGGTGCCAGCTTCGGAGGTGATAAAGCGCGCCCTGAGATCGACATTGCGTCTCGATGGTTGAGCACATAAGAGCCACGAGGCGGGCTAACTAATAGTTCCTTGCCTGCTTCACCCACCCATTGAACTGGAGAGGTTTCACCCCCTGTTTTTAGTCCTGGGATTTTCGGTGGTGAAGCTGTTGCTTGGGGTGTGATGCCTGATAGATTTTTTTTGATCAGTTCTGTCTCGTAAGCAGCTTGCGAGAATTTGACCTGGATTACCTGTGCGGCTGCGAGTTGCAAATCTATCAGTTCTTTAATCCGGGTGATTGGGTCTTTCGTCGTTGCATCTTCACCCTGCTTATCGCTAGCCTTCTGAGTCGTCTCTGCACTCCCTTGCTTTGCCGCTTCTCCAGTAGCAATGGTAGCTGGCGCATTAGTGTTAGCGCCACCCTGCACAATTTGAACAGGGATAGGCGCGTCTGCTGTGATGGCTTGCGGTTGCGTTGGGTCGATCGTTGGTGTGCCGGAACTGGTAGATCTCGATCGTCTGGCATCCTCCAGAGCAGATTGCCCCAACGCCCGATCGTCTTGGGTGCTGGGTGTGAGTTTGGCGACGTTGGCTTGTGTCTGGGTCAACTCGCCTTGCTGCTTCAGTTGGAGTTCTTTTTTTTTGTTCCTCATTCAATACCTTTTGATCTGTGACTTGCTGTTGCAGTAGGTTGCCCTGCTCTGCCACAAGTTTTTGTTTCTCCTGATTGGCAGAGACGGATAGTTCGAGCGATCTGAGTGCTTCAGGGGTAGTAGTTGGGTCAGCTTTAGCCTTAGCGAGATCTGCTTGGGATTGATTGGTTGCAATTTGAGCTTCGATTTCAGCAATCCGATTTCTGATAATTTCTTGCTGCAATAAGAGAAGCGTTTTCTTTTGCTCCAATTCCACTGATTTTCTCTCAAGCTCTTGAGCCACAAGCTTTTGCTGGAATTCAGCTTTTGCAGCTTCTAACCGAAGCTGATCCTTCAGTTGCTCCCTCTCGATTTGTCTATCGAGTTGGGCTAATTCTTCCCTTGCAGCGCGCCGATCGTCATCCGAAGCCGAAGTATCGTCAATGCGCTTGAGAATGTCTGCGCGGCTCTTTTGTTGCTGTTGCAGCTTATCTTCGGCTGCGAATTGCGAGTCTAAAAGGTCAAGGGCGATCGAGAATTGAGACTTCTGGAAATCACTAATTGCCCGTTGCAGATTGGCGCGTGATTGGAGTAGTCGCTGTTGTCCATCCAGCAACGATGTCTGAGTGGATAAGAGGTTATTTTGGCGTTCAAGTTGTTGGGATTGAGCAGTGAGAGAATTCTTTGCCTGATTGAACTGCTTATCAATCTTTTCTTGAACGACTTTGATCAAGGCTTGCTGTTGCTTTAGCTCGTTTTGCGTTGCAGCATCTTGCAAATCAGCCGTTTTTTTGATGGACGATCGGATCTGTTGCTGCCTCTGCTCCTCTAATTTTGGGTCGGAGAATGACTTAGAAGCAAGCTCTGCTCTAAGGGCTGCTTCCTCTGCCAACTGCTGCTTAATGCGCTTCCCAGCCTCATCAGCCTTCATTTTTTCGGCTTGCGCGGCTGATATGCCACCATTCCGCACACCCCGCGCCTGTAGCTGGTCAATCTGAGTCAGGCGATCTCGCTCATTCCGCAAAATTTCATCATTGGCATCGGAGGAAGCTTGCGTCAAATCTTCAATGATTTTCTTTTCGCGATCGGCGGCTTCTTTAGCAAGTTTTTCTTGATCACCAGCGGACTCTTTTTTTACTTTGGTTTGTTTTTTTGCTTCGATCTCGATCGTCTTTGTGGCATCTTTTTCGATCTGCCCTGCTACATCACCAAGCCCATCCAGTCCGGTGCCTGCCTGCTTTGACTTGGCAAGATTTAACCGCGCCAAAACATCTTCTGCATTTGCCAGACTAACGGTGAGCAGGTCGATTGACCCTGCGATGCCAGCGGTGAATACTCGCAAAGCGTTGTTATCCAAGGCGGTATTGATCGCGCCGTCGATCGTACCGATTGCCGCTGAAATTCCATCAAACAGCGCATTGAGCACTTGATTTGCAATGTCAAAACTTTTTGTGATCGCGTTTAACCCACCTGTGACAACCTGCACAAACACCCCGAAAGCCTGAGTACTGGTGACGGTTTTCAATCCCTGGATGAACCGTCTAACCGCGTCCAAACTGACATCAAATGCAACACCCAAAAAGTTCTGTACCGATTCACCCAGATCCTTAAGCTCTGGATTTGCTTCGACAATATCGGTAAAAGCAGCACTTACTTCACTACCCAGTTGGATGACCTTATCGAATGCGATCGCAAGGTTCCCCCCGATCTCACCAGCAAACTCCCCGATCGACCCAGAGTTTGAATTAATCGACTCTACAACTTTTTGCAGACTCGGAGCCAGGGCAGAGCCAAAAGCCACACTCGCAGCAGTGGCAGAATCTTGCAGGTTGGATAACTGACCACCCAGCGTCTTTGACTGCGCCTCCATCCCCCCGGCTACGCCTTCCAATTGCCCAAAACCTGCAATCACTTTTGAGATTGCTTCGGGGGTCTTGGCAACGGTCTGAGTCACCCCCTTAAAGCTCAAAGTCACTCGATCTCCCGCGCTCGATGCCTGAATCCCAAACTCTTTCAGGCGCTCGAATTCGCCAGTTTGAGCATCAAGCAAAGCTTCGGTTACCTGATCCAGACTTTTGCCCTGCGAACTTGCCAAATCTCCAAGACTGGTCAGCAGTTGATTTGTAGGCTCGATGCCTCGGTTTTGGAGTTTGATAAAGCTGCCCAACACTTCATCTAATTGGAAGGGGGTTGTAGCTGCAAACTTTTGAATTTTCTGGAAAGCTGCTGCTGCTAACTGCTGACTGCCCAAGGTCGTGGTCAAAACAGTATTGAATTTCTCAAATTGCAGAGTGTTGGTTGCGATCGCACTTCCAACGCCAGAAACCGATCCAGCCAAAGTATCAAAGATACCCTGCCCAATGCCCTGACCGATGCCCGTTACTACATCACCAAAACGGCTTGCCTGTCTACTTGCTCCCTGTAATTTGCCTTCCAATTTGTCTAGATTGCTGCCAAACCTTGCAGTGTCAATACCTGCTTGATGCAAGGCGTTGGCTAACCCCTGAGCCGCTTTTGAGGTTGCTGGCAACCCAGAACCGATCTCGATTCGATTGCCTGACCTGAGTAGGTCTTTGATCTGGGTGTCGATCGACTGCAAATCTTTCTGAAGCTGGGTCAGTCCAGTGGATTTGAATTTGATTGTGATATCGTTTGCCATTGCTTTTAGAGAGGTGTGGTTAAGTTAATTATCGCTAAAAAAAAGGCTAGGCACTGCCCAGCCTGTCAACCACTAATAACCTCTCAAA
>JAAUOQ010000338.1 GCA_012034795.1 Leptolyngbyaceae cyanobacterium CRU_2_3 | reverse complement strand
GGCCACAATCACCACCTGCCCAATATCACCTGATTGCTGAGCGTTGGTGCCAACCCGCACAGCCTGGGTTAGCCCATGAGCCAGAGGGGAACCGCCCCCACAAGGCATCCGCTCCAGACGGCGCTTGGCGGCTGTGATCGACCGGGTTGGGGGCAGTAACACCTCTGCTTGCTCTCCCCGAAAAGGAATTAAGGCGACCTGATCACGATTCTCATAGGCTTCAGTGAGCAGCCGCAATACCGCTCCTTTGGCGGAGTTCATGCGGTTGAGCGCCATTGACCCAGAGGCATCCACCACAAAAACAATCAGCGAGCCCGCTTTGCGAGCCAGCCGCTTGGCTCGGATGTCGCCTGGTTCGACGAAGACTTTTTTGCAGCGGGCAGGTGCCGTAGGGGTGGCGATCGCTGCTGCCTGATTATGCTGTTGTTGATTATGCTGTTCTTGGCGCTGCCGACGGGCCTTCTGATAGGGTGCAGCCGTGCGAAGCGTCGCATCTACTGCAATCCGACGGGCTTTACCTTTAGGTAGCATCGGTTTGACGTAGCGCCCCCGATCTTCAGAAAAAATGATGTTGCGAGCACCCGATTTACCCTGGCGGTTTGCCATCTGAGCAAAGTACAGAACAGACGGATCGAGAATAACCCCTTCTGGATCGAAGATAAATTCTTCAGGAACGCTAGGCGGTTCAGGTTCGGGTTGGTCTTTGTCTTCATCCTCGTCTTGCTCATCCTCGTCTTGCTCTTGTTCAGACTGCTCCGGTTGCTCTGGTGGCGGTGGCGGTGGCGGTTGGGGTGGTTCCGGTTCAGGCTGCTGCTGCACAATCGTCGATCGCGGCACAATCACTAGCTCGACTGCCTTGCGGAGATCTTCAGCAATGACGGCGGTGCGTCCTTCTAGTGCAGCATGGGCTTTGGCGACCCGGACCGCGAACAGTTCGGCTCGGTGTCCCTGCACGCCACCCCGAATCGCTTCATTGACCAAATAGGCAATTTGTTCAGTTTTAATTTGCACATCTTTGAGCCATTCTCGCGCCAGAATAATTTGCGTTCTGAGGTTATCTAGATCCTCGTGATAGCCTTGCAGAAAGGCTTGGGCAGAGTTGGCATAGGCGGTGGCTTGCTCAACTGCTTCGACGCGCTGATCTAGACCCAGAACTGTATCGGCAGAAAAGGGCGATCGCGATTCGATCGAGCAGATGCTCGCGCAATTCACCTTCTTCGGGGTTGTAGGTGGCAATTAGCAGCGGCTTGCAGGGATGCTGAAAACTAATCCCTTCTCGTTCAATCTGGTTGCGCCCGTCAGTCAACACTGCTAGCAGCAAGTTGGCTGCCTGATCATCCAGAAGGTTCACCTCATCGACATATAGCACGCCCCGGTGGGCGGCAGCCAGCAGTCCGGGTTGAAATACCGTCTCACCTCGCTTAATGGACAGCGCCACATCCACTGATCCGAGGAGCCGATCTTCTGTTACCCCTAAAGGAATTTGGATGAAAGGCGTAGGAATGATCTTCGTCGCCAGTGGGGTGTCTGGAGCGTTTTGAACCTGCTCAGTCGTTTCGTCATCCCATTCATTTGGCTGGCTGGGGTCACAATTACAGAAGGAGCTTTCGATCACCTCAATGGGGGGCAGTAAGGCATGAATGGCTCGTGCCATCACAGATTTGGCTGTGCCCCGCCGTCCGGCAATGACGACCCCACCCAAGGCTGGATCAATCGCTGCCAGCAACAACGCTAGCTTGATAGCTTCTTGACCCACAACGGCCGCCAGGGGAAAAGCAGTGAAACTGGAATCAACAAGTGCAAGCATGGGTTATACGCATGGGGTGCAGGCAGAAGTTGGTGTGAGACAGCCTGCTCTTTCAGGATATCAAGGAAGGGAGCAGGATAGCAGCTTAGTCTAGATCTTCAGCTTGGTGCTCTTGGCGATCGCCCACTTTGCGAATCGTAAAAGAAATCGATTGTGCCTGTGCCTGTTCTTGTGCCTGCGGATCGAGATGGCTGAAAGGTTCAGAAGAGGGGAAAGAGGGAGCTACAGGAATCGCCTGAGAAACGGCTGAGGCTGGACGGGCGGACAAAGCAGTGAGCGAAGCGCCAGAGGGATGCTGACGAAAGGACTGCCAGGATTGAAAAGTGGGATGGCTGGCATTGGAAGCGATCGCCAACACCACTCCTGCTGCGACTAAAACGGGCAGCGGCAGTGCCATGCCTTGCATCCACTGATATAGCTCGGCAGCTCCAAAAAACAGCACTATGCAGACAATTAACACTTGCATCATGATTTTCTCAAACTCATCTCAAAGTTCTTTTTTGGGATCATTGCTCCTAGAATGCTGCCCCTGGAATTTCAGTGTACTAGCTAATTCAGTTTACTGACTGCCTCAGCTTTGGCTGCCAAGGTTGTCCCTAAAATGTTCCTGTCTGGACACCCAGATCGGCTTCCAGGGTATCGCTAATTTTATCGCCAGTATGACAGGCAGAAATCAACATCTCACTGGTTTTGCCCCAGGCGATCGTCCCATCGACGCCAATGCCAATTGCTCCAAAATCTCGCTTGCGATCGGCAGCTTCTTGAAAAGATCTGGCAAAAGACGTTTGGATGGGCATCCCATCGATAACTCGGACTACGATACGCGCGGCCAAACATTCATCCAAAATGTCTTCTCCAATGCCCGTACAGCTTACTGCCGCTTCATGGGTAGCATAATTGCCCGCCGGTGTGCAGGAATCGCTGACCCGCCCCACCCGCTCAAACCCTTTGCCACCCGTAGAAGTGCCTGCTGCTAAACGACCTTGACGGTCTAACGCCACAACTCCAATGGTGCCTCGTCCTGCTTCAGAAGTTTCCCTGACGTTGGACATGACACTGGCCATCGGCCGGCTGAAGTTGTGTTCCCGCTCTTCCATCCACTCCTGAATCCGGGATTGGGTGAGCGGATCGTACGAGGGAATGTTGAGTTCGCGGGCTAGCTCTGTAGCCCCAAAATCTGAAAGGACGCGATCGTCTGAGTTTTGCAGAAATTTTGCCAGATCGATTGGATTTTTGACGCGCGAGACGTTGATCACGCCACTAAACCGTTGTAAAACACCGCTCATCAATGAGGCACTCATACGAATCTGTCCATCCGATTGCAGTACAGAGCCGGTTCCAGCATTAAACCGAGGATTATCTTCTAAAAGCTGGCAACCCCGGACAACTGCCGCGCCTGCGTCGGACCCCGATCGCAACAGGGCATAGACTTCTTCGATGATCTCGTAGAGCGATCGCCGTACTTCCCCCACATTACCTTTGCCGTGAAGTCCTGCTCCACCATGAATAATTAACTTAGGCTGGATTACTGCCGACATCAACTCACCCCGATTGAATCTTAAAATCTTAGTCTGACTTTGGACCATTTTTTGCCTGCGATCGATGCCTGCGGCACCGCTCTGAGCAATATTTCACGTCATCCCAGCAATCTTCCCACTTTTTTCGCCAGGTAAAAGGGCGTTGGCATACTGGACAAACTTTAGTCGGCAAATCAGATTTAGAGTGAACTTGTCCTAAAGAGGTAGGTTTAGCGCGGGAGCGTCCCATAGAGTTTGGGGTAAGCGGTGAAATATTACGTATTATTTACATACTGAACTACAGCCTAACATTCTAATTTCTACTTGTTTGCTTCTTTAACTAGCCTCTGATGCCTTGCCTATCTATCCTGGAGATTATGCCTGAGAGTACGCCTGAGACTGGATTAGCCCATATCAAAATCATTTTAGTCGAGCCGTCCGGTGCGCTGAACGTGGGTTCGGTGGCACGGGTCATGAAAAATATGGGGTTAAATCAGATGGTGTTGGTCAATCCGCAGTGCGATTGGCTCAGTCCAGAAGCTCGCCAAATGGCAGTTCATGCAATTGATGTGCTGGAAGCAGCACAAGAGGTGGCAACCCTACCGGCAGCCTTACGAGGATGTCAAAAGGCAATTGCCACAACAGGACGCGATCGGACCGCTCCCAGCGTTAATCTAGAACCTGCAAGAACGACCCTGCCTTGGCTGTTGGAGGCTTCATCCCATCATCCATCCTGGCAATCTGCTTTGATCTTTGGGCGAGAAGACCGAGGATTGACCAAAGAAGAACTCAATTATGCCCAGCGTTCGATCCGCATTCCTTCTAGCGACATTTATCCTTCATTAAACCTGGCACAGGCAGTGGCAATTTGCTGCTATGAGCTTTATGTGTACGTGCTGGAGCGCAAGGAATTAAGCGATCGCCAGCCAGAAACTAGCTTTCCTTCTTCCTTAACGCCTGTGGTTGATCTGGCTTCCCTGGACACCTTAGAAGGTTACTATCAACAGCTAGAAGCCTTGCTGCTGAAGATTGGCTATCTCTATCCTCATACATCAGCCAGCCGCATGGAGAAGCTACGGCGGCTCTATAACCGGGCCGACTTGTCAGATCCAGAAGTAGCTATGCTACGAGGTGTTCTCAGTCAAGTGGAATGGGCATTATATGTACAGCAGTCTGATTCGCGGTAGCCGCAGTCAGAAACGCATGAGTTAAATCGGGAGTAGGCACGGCGCGCTCCCGATTTTATACCCACTCAGCAAAAACGACGTAGAGGTCAATTACCTTAACGCCACAGTTATCAGGATTGGGGATGTATGAATGATTCAGGCATTGACGCGATCAGAATTAGTAACGGCGATCGCCATCTCCGCGACGTCCACCGCCACCGCCGCCACCTCCTGCGCCGGTGGTCGCCGCCGTCGAGGCGAGGTCGTAGCCGTAGTGGATCGCCTCGGAGACCTTCACGTCCTCGACGAAGTAGCTGCGCCGCTCGGCGAAGCGGCTGGTGACCGCCGAGTTCCGCATCTGGAGGAAGGCGCCTTCGAAGAGCGGCTCCTCGCTCGACTTCGCGATCAGCTCGCGGATCTTTCTTCTCGTTCTGCGCGCGGACCTCGCTGTTGATCTTGCGGAACGCGATCAGCGGATCCTCTTCCTTCACGCCGACCGCCTCGGCGAGCTCGCGCACCTTCACCTGGAGGAAGGTGTTCGAGAGCTCGATGCGTACGTCGTCGAAGATCCGCTCTTCGAGCAGTACGGGCCACCCGGCCGAGGCCTCGTTGCCGGCGAGATCCGTCGCGATCACCGCGATGCGAGGATTCGGCGCCAC
>JAAUOQ010000337.1 GCA_012034795.1 Leptolyngbyaceae cyanobacterium CRU_2_3 | reverse complement strand
TTGGCACTAATAACGATATCACCGCCAACGCTTTTTAGTGGTCAAGGCGGTGCCGTGAATATTGCAGGACAACTGGCTGGCTTAGACTTACTCAGCCGTGACCAACTACAAGCCCGTTTAGGAAACTCCGATTCCCAAAATCTTGATCCGAGAAATTTACCCACGAATGACATCACTGCTATTTCTCAAACTGCGCCCACGTTGAATGGACAAGTGAACGTTGATCCACCCGATGTTGACCCTAGCCAGGGACTGATTGAGTTACCAACTGTTTTGATCGATGCTACTGACCAAATTTCCTCAGCTTGCCCGACTAGCGCGGAAGCTGCCGATCGCCTCGGTTCATTCATCGTCAGTGGACGGGGTGGACTGCCTCCCTCCCCCACCGATTTGCTGAGTGACGAGAATCTTCTGACGGAATGGGTCGCCCTCAATTCTGCAACAAACCCTGACTGCCCAGATCCCTCTGGATCATTCTGAAGCCAGGGGAGCGATCGTTGAAGCTCAACGTTTAGGGGTGAGTGTGGAAGGGAAAATCATGCTGATGGCACAATCAACCGATCCCTCTTCTCTATTCTTCAACCCATCTACCATCTGTCGATTTCCCTCAGTTTTGGTGCGGTAATACAGACCAATACACCCAAGTAGGAGCACTGGAGACCGTTAAATTTGCCACACCCAACGGTCACTCAGCCGCCAGAACTTGTGGGACGATCGCAGGGAGAGGAGGTTCGGGCAGTGAATTAACTGCCATTGGCTTTTTGACAAAGGTGAGCTTTCGATCGATCAACTCAATCTGGATGGTGTCACCTTCGACAAAAGCGTTTTCCAGAATTTTGGTAGCGATCGGGTTTTCGATCAATTTCTGAATGGCTCGTTTGAGCGGGCGAGCCCCGTAAGAGGGATCATAGCCCACTTCAGCTACGAAGTTTTGGGCTGCTACCGAAAGCTCCATGCTAATTTTTGATCGGCTAGTAGACGATGCACCCGTTGAAGCTGAATCCCCACAATTTGGCGCAGTTCCTTAACACTGAGAGGGTGGAAGAGAATGATATCATCGACACGGTTGAGAAATTCAGGACGGAAGTGCGATCGCAGGGCATTCATCACCCGTTTTTGCATTTCCTCATACTTAGAGTCATCACCCGATACATCCAAAATATGTTCACTGCCGATATTGCTGGTCATCACTACCACGGTATTCCGACAGTCTGCGGTGCGTCCCTGAGAATCGGTGATGCGGCCGTCATCCAGCAATTGCAGCAGGATATTGAAAACATCGGGGTGGGCTTTTTCAACTTCATCTAGCAGCAATACAGAGTAAGGATGCTGGCGAATTGCATCAGAAAGCTGGCCGCCTTCCTCATAGCCCACATAGCCCGGTGGTGCGCCAATCAACCGCGACACTGAGTTTTTCTCCATGTATTCTGACATGTCGAGTCGTACTAGAGCGTCATCCGTGTCAAACAGACATTCAGCTAAGGCCCGAGCCAGTTCAGTTTTACCAACGCCCGTGGGGCCGAGGAACATAAAAGAGCCGATCGGCCGACCGAGATCTTTCATGCCAGCCCGCGCCCGTCGGATAGCGGCAGACACTGCTTCTACCGCTTCCTGTTGTCCAATCACCTTTTGGTGCAAATAGCTTTCCATTTGCAATAGCTTTTGCCGCTCCGATTCCATCAAGCGATTGACAGGAATCCCCGTCCATTTGGCAACAATATCGGCAATGTCAGCATCTGTGACCTGCTCCCGTAGGAGCAAACTGCTGCGTTTCTGAATCTCCACCAGACTGGCTTCTTTTTCCTCTAAATCCCGATGAACTGCTTCTAACTTGCCATATTTGAGTTGAGCCGCCGTATTGAGATCATAGTCGCGTTCAGCTTTTTCGATTTGTCGCCGCAACTGCTCCTCTTCTTCTTTGAGCACGTTAATGGCATCAAGCAACTGCTTTTCAGAACCCCACTGTAAGCTGAGGTCATTCTCTTGATGCTGTAGATCGAGAATTTCTTGCTCAATTTTTTCTAACCGCTCTTGGGAACTGCGATAGGCACTGATGGCAATGGCCGATTGCCCTTCTCCCGCCAGCGATAGTTTTTCCATTTCCAATTGCCGCAACCGTCGCTCGATCGCCTCTAGCTCAGCCGGTTTGGAAGTATTTTCCATATTCAGCTTGGCAGCCGCTTCATCGATCAAATCAATGGCTTTGTCAGGGAGGAAGCGATCGCTAATATAGCGATCGGACAACAGGGCTGCTGCTACCACGGCTGAATCGGCGATTTTGACCTTGTGGTGTACCTCATAGCGCTCTTTGAGACCGCGCAAAATCGAAATGGTATCTTCGACAGAGGGCTGTCCTACATAGACTTGCTGGAAGCGTCGCTCTAAGGCTGCATCTTTCTCAATATGTTTACGATACTCGTCAATGGTCGTGGCACCAATACAACGGAGTTCGCCCCGCGCCAGCATAGGCTTTAGCAGGTTACTCGCGTCCATTGTGCCTTGGGCAGACCCAGCCCCAACCACAGTATGTAACTCGTCAATGAATAGAACAATTTGCCCTTCCGAACTGGTGACTTCTCGCAGAACGGCCCGTAGGCGATCTTCAAACTCACCTCGGTACTTAGCCCCCGCAATCAAAGAACCCATATCCAGGCTGATTAACTGTCGCCCTTTCAAAGACTCAGGGACATCTCCATTGATGATTCGCTGGGCCAGGGCTTCAGCGATCGCCGTCTTTCCAACTCCTGGTTCTCCAATCAACACTGGATTATTTTTGGTGCGACGAGATAACACCTGCACCACCCGTTTAATTTCTTCGTCCCGCCCAATTACTGGGTCGAGTTTGCCCGCTCTTGCTTGCTCGGTCAAGTCCCGACCAAAGCGCTCCAAAGCCGCATAACTAGTTTCAGGTGTTTGATCTTTGACTTTCTGACTCCCTCGCACAGCTTTGACCGCAGACTCAAGCTGCTTTGGCTCAACACCCAAATTGCGGAACAGGCGACGACCAATCCGATCATCTTCTGCCAAGGACAGCAGCAAATGCTCGACTGAGATAAAATCATCTTGAAAAACAACGCGAGATGCTTCGGCTTTATCGAGCAGAATATCTAACCCCTGCCCCAGATAAAGTTGTCCGTCTGACGCCACTCTGGGCTGACGTTGGGCAAAACCTTCAAACTGCTGCTTCAAACGATTTGGCTCAATCCCTGCCTTAGTCAGCATAGAACTAGCGGTGCCCTCTAGCTCTAATGTAGCGATCGCCAGGTGTTCCACCTCTAGCTGCTGATGCCGAAAGCGCCGGGCAACATCCTGGGATTTGACGATTGCTTCCCAAGCTTTTTCAGTGAACTTGCTAGGGTCGGTGGGCTGCATAGACTCAATATAAGTTGTCTTAGTAAACGGTCTGAGAAACTTAAGGTATAGCGCGATTTCAGTATAGCAATCTGTAACAAAGCATCCGACTCCCTCCCCTGGAGGAATAGCGGCAGGTTTGTTGGCAGCCCCTCAATAACTTCAGAGTATTTCAAAACCCCTTGGTTCTGCCACTGCTTTAGAGAGAGTGGGAGCATTTTTCCCGTTCCCACTCTCGCGTTCCCACTCTTGCGTCGCTGCTTGATTACTCTTTAGCCTTTCCAATAGAGCTAACATCAGCTATTCGGGTAATATCAGCACAACAGGATTTTGGACTGCTGGATTCTCGATCGCCGTTTCTGGAATTTCTAGCAAGGGAGCCAAGTTCAAGGATGGATCTGACAAAGATGCCGTAGGTAGGGGAGACATGCGGGCGATGCGATCCAGTCCCAACGCCAGGGAAGTCTGTTCACTCCAGCGCAGCATCCAGTTGGGTTGAATGCCTAATACAATCACTAAAATGGCAACAACTCCAGCGGGAATGCGATCGCGCCAGCGCACGCGCGGCAGATTGGCGAGGGCTTCTGGTAAACGCCCGAAGAACACTTTATTGACCAGCATCAGAAAGTAAACGGCTGTTAACCCAGTGCCAATCATGCACAGCAACGTTTGCACTGGAAAGATAGCAAAACTGCTGCGGTAGACCAGAAACTCTGCCACAAAGCCAACCATGCCCGGAATCCCAGCACTCGCCATTGCTGCCATGACCATCATGCTGCCGATTAAAGGCAAGCCCCGTTCTGGACTCAGCAACCCCCGCAAGACATTGATATCGCGAGTGCCAGTTTTAGAATAAACCACCCCTACCAGCAGAAATAACAGGGCCGAAATGAGTCCGTGGCTGACCATTTGGGCGATCGTCCCTTGCAAACTCATGGCAGTGGCCGCCGCACTAGCCAGGATGATATAACCCATGTGCCCCACCGAGCTATAGGCGACAATTTTCTTCATATCGGTTTGGGCGATCGCTGCCAAAGAACCATATAGCACACTGACCACTGCGATCGCGGCCAACCCAGGAGATACCACTTGCCAAGCCTCTGGGAACAGTCCCAAGCCAAACCGCAGCAAGCCATAAGTCCCCAGCTTTAGTAGCACCCCTGCCAACATGACTGAGGCTGGCGTTGGAGCTTCAACATGGGCATCCGGGAGCCAGGTGTGCAAAGGCACAATCGGAATTTTGATGCCGAAGCCAACGATCAGCGTAATCAAGAGAACTAACTGAGTCGAGAGGGGTAGTGTGTGCGATCGCAAAATATCGTAATCAAACGTAGAAAAGCCGCTAACAAGGGCTAATCCAAAGAAAGCTGCTAAAATCAGCGCTCCTGAAATGGCGGTGTAAATCAAAAACTTGGTCGCTGCGTAGCCCCGACGCGCCCCACCCCAAATTGCAATCACCAAATAAAGTGGAATTAATTCCACTTCATAGAACAGAAAGAATAGCAATAAGTTTTGTGATAAGAATGCCCCTGCCACAGCCCCACTCAGGATCAGCATCAAGATGTAGTACAGACGCGGACGGCTAATTTGCAGATCACTAGCAAAAATGGCAATCCAGGTGAGCAAGCTGTTCACGAGCAGCAGCGGCAGAGACAACCCATCCAACCCCAGTTGATAGCTTAATCCTAGGCTCTCAATCCAGGGCAGCACTTCCTGAAATTGCCAGTTTGGATCAACTACATTGAATTGGGTCATCAGATAGACCGACCACAACAATGTAACGCCTGCTGCCACCAATG
>JAAUOQ010000336.1 GCA_012034795.1 Leptolyngbyaceae cyanobacterium CRU_2_3 | reverse complement strand
CGCTAAAACGATTTGCTTTTCCAAGTCTATTTTCATGCATGACCTTGTCATTGGACTGTTCATTAATCGATTTGAATTTGGCTTAAACATTTAGAGCAAAACAACAAGTCTGAAACATTACCTTCGTTAAGGACCAGTAGATCGCGAATGGTTTTTTGGGGCGCGCGACGCGCGCCCCAAAAAACCATTTGCGATCTACTGATTATCCAGAACTAACCGTCAATTCGCCAGATGTTGATTGTATTATCAGCACTTCCGCTAGCGAAGAACTTTCCATCGGGACTGAAGGCAAGAGAGGCGATCGCTTTTGAGTGTGCTCCCGAAAGCGTTTGCAACCGCTGAGCAGTTTTAAGATTCCAAATTCTAATCTCTCCGTCCAATCCGCCACTGGCAAGTAGTTCACCATCTGGACTAATGGCCAGCGATAAAACTGAATAGGAATGCGCTCTGAAGGTTCGTTGCTGTTCACCTGTGGTTAAGTCCCAAAGGCGAATGGTTGTATCAATACTGCCGCTGACTAAAGTTTGTCCATCGGGGCTAATGGCTAAAGCCGTAATCCATCCCTCATGTCCTTTGAGCAAACGCAGCAGTTGACCTGTGCCTGCATACCACAATCTGATCACTTGATCTGAACCCCCACTGGCGAGAGTTTGACCATTAGGGCTGACCGCCAAAGACAAAACAGGCAGTGAAATTTTGTCTTGAAGGGTATGGGTTAGACTAGCCGATTTTAGATCCCAAAGGTTAATCAAGTTGCCCGTGCGTCCACTGGCAAGGGTTCGACTATCAGGACTGATCACCAGGGACGTAACCCAACTTCCCTCACTAGAGAGCGTCTTTAAGGCTTGCCCTGTTGCCCATTTCCAGAGGTGAATTGTGCTGTCCATTCCGCCACTGGCAAGAGTTTTCCCATCTGGACTCATGGATAGAGATAAGACTGCATCCTGATGCCCCTCCAAGGTATGGAGCAACCCACCTGTTTCTAAATCCCATAGTTTAAGGGTTGTGTCGTAACTGCCACTGGCCAGCGTTCTGCTGTCCGGGCTAATTGCCAAAGATGAAACTGCATCTGAGTGTCCGGTGAGTGTACTGACTAAGGAGAAAGGTCTTCCGTCTCCTGGTAAACGGCTACTAACCTGAGCAGAAGGACTGTTAAATTGCCTTAATACCCAAACCACTAAGATTAAAGCTAAGACAGCAACCCCAAGAGCCAGAGAGCGTTTCAAACTTGATTTTGCCATAAGTATTACTCACTAGTCTTGGGGGAAGAAATCATCAATTAGCTGGGATAAAATGATCAAAATAAAGGCAAACAAGCCAGCAGCAACCGCCATTAGGAGCAGTTGGGGTAGAGCTTGCCCGAAGTTGAAGACTCTAAAAAATTGTGGAACTAGAAAATATGTCGCTCCCACAGAAGCGATCGCAATCATCAGATAGCGCGTTTTCTCAGCCGCCGATCGCTTTTTAGCTAAAATTCCGAAGACGGCTACTGCCAGTAGGACTAGCCATAACCCAGAAGCGATGAGTGTTCCGAAGAAACTGATCAGACTTGCTGCAACTAACCAACTGCCAGAGCCAAGAATAGTCGCTCGACCTAAGAGTTCTAAGGGTGGTTCTACTTTGCCATCGGCAAATTTTTGATCTACGGATTTACGATCAGCAGATTTAACTGTATTCACCGCAAATTCAACATTCACCGCAAATTCAACGGGTTGATCGGGGATCTCAGCAGCAATGGCTGAAGATTCCATGCTTTCTGCTTTGGGTTCAGCCGGGTGCAGATGAGATAGAACGACGACTCCCCTCGATCGGGAATGGGTTTCCCCTATTGCCTCTTCTGTGTGCTCCGCTTGGGCCGCCGCTTTCAATCCATTCCTATAGGATGCCTCAATCCCCGAAGTTTCAACTCCTAAAGCTTCAATCCCTAAAGTTTCAACTCCTAAAGGCTGTCGAGAGAGGGCTGTCATCACTTCAGTTGCCGATTGCCATCGTTGCTGGGGCAAAGGCTGAAGCATTTTGTCTAAAATGTGGTAAAAGCGATCGCTCACTTGGGCATAGAGTCTCCAGTTCCAGCGCTTGCTAGTCGAATCAAACAAAGTTTGTAGATCCTCATCAGTGAGGAGATAAAGCATCGTCACTGCGAGGGAATATAGATCAGATGAAGGATAAAAGTGGCTGGTCTGCCTGTTGTTCGGGTGGGGCAAAAAGCGTTTGCGGCAATGTCGCCATCCCTTTTTGGATTGTGCCAAAGTCGGTGAGGTAGAACCTTCCTTGAGGATCTTGCACAATGCTCTCAGGATTGAGGTTTTGGTGAATCTTGCTATATTCATGTCCATGAATGAACTGTAAAACCGGCAGAATTTGCTGCATAATGCCGATGACTGTAGATTCAGCAAATCGGCCTCTCTGCCGCAGTTCTTGGGCTAAAGTTTGACCCTCAATATACTCCCGAACAAGGTAGAAAAATGATTCTATTTGTGGGGATAGCGTCCGAAACTCACTGAAGGCAGGAACATCTAATTTGAAGTGAGCGAGCAAAGATGGGATTTGAAAATGTTCAGTCCCAAAGAGTTCTAAAATTTTTGCCTCTTGCCTAAACTTTTCTTTTACCTCTTCCATCTGTTGGAAGGACTGCTGTTTTTTAGACCATAGTTGGGTGATAACGCACTGCCGTCTTGTCGCAGAATCGAGATCTTCGGCAAGAAACGTTGTACCCTGGACTCCTACTTTGATCTGTCTGATCGGCAAGTAGCGGCCATTTAACAGTAAAGGCATTGCACAAGTTCTACAGATCTGTTGCGGAGATGCCTTCAGGGTTGTACGACTCAAGGAAGTCAATGAATTGTGGGGCTTTGGGCAATTCGGACGAGTACAACAGATGTCCATTACTTACCTGAATAAATTATTTTAAAGAACTCAGCAGACGAGGTACTAGCGCTCTTCTCAAGTGCATGAAATACACAAGATTTTCTAAAACCCATAATTTTCTAAGAACCTTGTTTTACAGAGCTTTCAGAAAATGATTGAGGTTGATTTGAGCACGAAGCGTTAAAAAACCAGACTGGGGTGGACATAAAACCGCATCACAACAAATTCTTCCTAAGTTGCTGATCAATACTTGTTTACGCTAGACTGCTTAGTGAACTCAGCGAATTGGCGGAATTCACTGCGATCGCTTTGCGGAGTCGCCACCTTTATGAACTGATTCGGACTATCAAGAACACACGATCATCACAAGAAGTGAGCTATGGGTAGATTTGCGAGCAATCTTACCGATAACCTTGCTTATCTCAAGCGAACATCAGGGCTAGTTCGCTTGACTAACTGTCTTTGGGTGGAGTATGGGCTTCAAGGTATCCTTCAATTCTTCAAAGGGAAGATCAGGAAGAATTATGTAAACCTCTCAAAAATACTGAGTTAAGCTTTTTCCTGACTGAGGGTCTTAGCCTAGGCTGGTATAACTCTCATGCAACAATTCTGCCAGGAAACTGCAAATGAGCTTCACCGACGCACTTTCCCTGTAAAACCAGCCGCTTTAAATTGTTCTAGCTGCAATGGCGTAGGCTGGTTGGCTGGAACGCTAATTCTCAGATCGAAATCGCTGATTCCAGGCGGCACTTCTTCAATACCGCCCAGACGAGTACGGTTCTGCATAATTGAGTTACCATTGGCATCGTAGATGCGCCCAAAGATATCTGCATTCAGAACTGGCTTACCTGACTTATTTTCTGCTTTTCCAGTAATGATAAAGCAATTGGCTGGCATAGCGGTTCCGCCAGAAGTGATGGCTCCTTCGGCCAACTCTGCTGGACATGCGTGATAGGAAAGATCAAACAGACGAAGCTGTGTGAGGGCTAAAGCCGCAGGTGCAACGAAACAGCTACCCATCCATAAGCCGCAGGCTACGATCGCCGCAATTAAACATTGGACTTTGATCAACCTAGTCATTGGCGCTTGGGGGGGGAATGGGCTAAGCAAGTCTTGAGGACTTATTGGCTACTGATTGACTCCTTCTCAGCTTACCGTGAATTGTTTCAGCATGAAGCGATCGCGGGTTAAAGCCTACCAAAATTCTTCAACCTCAAATTGACAAACTCCAAAATAAGCAAACGACTAGAATAGAAGAGTGCAAAGACAGGATATTTCTAGGGTTTTGAGGTAGTTAAGGAGTATGAAACTGAAGCGTATTGGACATGTGGCAATTTGCGTCAAAGACCTTGAGCAAGCTGCCCAGTTCTACCAAAATTTGGGCATGGATCTGGTCTGGAAAGATGCTGATTGGGCTTATTTGAAAGCTGGAGAAGATGGGTTGGCTTTACTGAGTCCACAGTATGCTCAGGCAGGGCCCCATTTTGGGTTTATTTTTGACGATCGCGCTGAAGTAGAAGCGGCTTATGCAACTCTACAGTCTACAGGGGTTCACCTGACTCAGATTCATGAACACCGAGACGGCACGGCTTCGTTTTATGGACGTGACCCCGACGGAAATTGGTTTGAATATCTCTATGAACCTGCCCCAGTCGTCCATGCCGTTTGAGGTTCCAAGTCCGAATAAAAAGTCAGAGCAAGCTTGCTCTGACTTAAACATAAGGTTGAATTAAGCTTAAACAGTTAAATTTTATACTTTTTGGCACTGGCTAAACTGAGTTTAGAGCGCCTGGCGAGAAACGAATTTCTCAAAGTCAGCCTGAGTTTGGTGGAGAAGTTGCTCCCGGCTGTCAGCAGTTTGAGTTAATGCGGGGACTAAATTGCGGGCTTGTAAAGCCATGTGAAGCTGAAGGTGAGCAACATAATCACTCAAGTCTTCACGAACCGGAGAATTTGAAATCGTCTGAAGGTTAGCGATCAAAGCGTTTTTCCTCTTTCCGGAACTCTAGAAATTTAACCAATTGCTACTGAAATTAACATATTCGGGTTTACGTCGATTTTGTTTCGCAATGAAGTGTAACTTTTGGGAGAGGCGGAAACTGGAAATTGGCTTCAAGTTTTGTCGCTACTCCAAACTACAAAATCTCCAAACTCAGTAGATCGCAAATCTCCAAATAATTCTTTCAAGAACTTGGTTGTCTGTCCGCGCAGCGGACAGACAACCAAGTTTCTATAGGAGTTTGGGGCGCGCGCGCCGCGCCCCAAAATCCCATTTGCGACTACTGAAACTACAAAATCTCCACGATTCCC
>JAAUOQ010000335.1 GCA_012034795.1 Leptolyngbyaceae cyanobacterium CRU_2_3 | reverse complement strand
CAGAGGTCATTCAAATCGTTGAAGAACGCCAACTCTGCTGGGTGCGCCCTCTAGCCTTAGCAGATGCCCCAAACGAAGCAGATCCACAGGTTCAAGCTGCTATCCCATGTACTATTAAATGCGCGCTCTATGACCTGCGGCAAGGGGTAGATCTCCTTTATCCATTGTCTCTCTTTCGTAGTGCGCTGGATACAGAAGTGGTTCCGGTTTTAATGGCACTCGACTCGCCCGAACCTCAAACCGAAGAGAATGGAATCACTTCTCTGGATCTATCTCAAATAGCTCATCGTCAACTTCAGACGTTCCTTCGTCATCTCTGGCAAGCGCACCCTGAAGCTTTCCAGTTTTGAAGAAAATAAATTTCAGTTTTGCAGAGAATGCTGGAGCAAAGTCCTTAAACTCAAGGGAAGCTTTATGGGTTAGGCACAAGCCGGATACGCCCTGCATCCATTTCAGACATCAGTAGTTCCAGAGCCTCATAGTCAACATCAGAGATATAACCCAGCCGAGTCAGTTCATAATTGATTTCATTTTCGATGTCTGGTGTGAGTTGCTTGACGTAGAGCGCTCTTGCGACAAGCTGGCGAATTACATGAGAAGGTTTCATAGTCAGTTATACCGCAATAAGTGAAGGAAAACTTCCACACAATCTTCTTGCAGATGCACAGCAATGCACATGATCACAAACGCTCAACGAGGGTGATCCTAATCACAATAGTGATCTAGATCCAATACAGGCGTGACATATTGCCCTCTCCCAAATTGTGCATCCTACACCAATGGGGAAGGTTGTAGCTCAATTGCAACTCAACTGCAATTGAGTTCCAGAAACTTTAAAAGCAGCAAATGAAATTAATTCATTCCTTGATCCAATTGCTTCAAATTAGTAGCTTCTTGTGTTGATAGATCAAGTTTTCAAATAGAGCCAATGTTTTTGCTATGTCTTATCTCGCCTTGAAAGTAATGTGAGCTACAAAATACGTAAGTGGATCTACGCTCCCACTTACTTGTCTGTGAAGTAGCTAAACAGAGTTCAAGCCTCTAAACGATATCAATTTCTTCTATAGATTGAAGAGGAAACCCGTCTACCTCTAGAAGAATAATCTCTCAGATAGACGCTATACAGAGCCTTTAAGCGATCGCTCTACCCAAAATTAGATGCCAAAAACTATATTGACGATTATCCTTAGACTTAACATTCGCTTAACCTGAAGCCAAATCATGCACTTACATGTTCCAGGAAAGTTCAAATAGATAACACTTCAATTTGTATTCTTGTATACCCCACCGTAAAATCACTTACTGAAAACTTTAAACTGTAACCAGAGCTTGATAAAGATTCTGCAAAATTGCCCGGATTTGCTGGTCTATCAGAGAAGCCCAAGGCTATGGTCAGTTCATTCAGGAAGCGTTTTTCAGTTGTTCGCAGTTATTCGCTGAAATATATTAAGGATTCGGACAATGCAAAGCACCCTCGCTCATTCTCAGACCACAGTTCTTCAGCCTTCTGGACATATCAATATAGATAACGTAGCTACCTTAAAGCAACATCTTACAGATACAGTTTCTTCAAAAGAGTACTCGTCATTACTGGTAGATATGAGCCAGGTAGAATCCTTAGATAGCCACGGATTAATGGCATTAGTATCCACCCTATCTTTGGCTCAACGCATGAATAAGCGCTTTGGCCTGTTTGGTATTTCTCCGTCAGTCCGAATTATTTTTGAACTCACTCAGCTTGACCGAGTCTTTGAAATCGCCGAGCATCATCCTGAGCTTGGGGTTGCCGCTGCCTAAGTGCGATACTTCACTTACGCTTCAAAGGCTGCAAAGGCATCGGTTCTCAAGATTTTTGTATCTCAAGACCTTGCGTAGAACTCTCCAGATCAAGCTGAATAATCTGTAGACAGCTTTGGGTCAACTTTCCAGAAGAGTTCAACGCTCTCGATCAACATTTGACAAACATAGAGACTAACCCAGGGGAGTAGCCTATTCGCTGCTACCCTGGGCAGATATTTCTCAAGTCGTCAGGACAACCCTAGAAGCTTGAATTTAGTAACTTGAGTGTGACAACCTAATCGTTAAGTCAACCGAGGCATCCGTTATAGTGAATAGGACATCCTCAGCCTTAACCCTCAAAATCGATTGCCGTGACACTCGCAGTTGAACAACTATTAACCCCAGAGATTGCCCGCCCAGCCCGGTATTTGGGTAACGAACTGGGAGCCATCCATAAAGCCTGGAACCAGGCAACTGTTCGTTGGGTATTAACTTACCCAGAACTCTACGAGGTGGGTGCATCGAACTTAGGGCACATTATTCTCTACAGCATTCTGAATGTTCAACCCCGCCAACTTTGCGATCGTGCCTACCTACCCGCTCCAGACTTGACCGCTAAGCTGCGCTCAACTGGCACACCCCTGTTTGCAGTAGAAGCACGGCGATCGCTGACTGACTTCGATATTTTGGGATTTAGCCTGAGCTACGAGCTAGGGGCAACCAATATTTTGGAAATGCTGGCATTGGCGGGCATTCCACTAACGTGGCAACAGCGCAAGGCTGAGGGTATCTGGAATGTCGAACAGGGTAGCTACCCCCTGATTTTTGCGGGAGGGCAGACTGCTACCTCTAATCCAGAACCCTATGCCGATTTCCTGGATTTTATTGCTTTAGGAGATGGCGAAGAGCTTCTGCCCGAAATAGGTCTAATTGTGGAAGAAGGTAAAGCCACAGGCTTAAGCCGGGAAGAACTATTGCTAGATCTAGCACAGATTCCAGGCGTTTATGTTCCTCAGTTCTATGAAATGACAACAGAGGATTCTATCCGTCCTCTACGTTCTGATGTACCCGCAAGGATTCTGCGGCGGGTAGCAACGCCACTTCCAGCCTATTCGATTGGACTAGTCCCCTATGTCGAGACAGTACATGACCGCTTAGTCATTGAAATTCGGCGAGGTTGCACCCGCGGCTGTCGATTCTGCCAGCCTGGAATGCTGACTCGTCCAGCCCGCGATGTGGAACCAGAGCAGGTGGTAGACGCGATCGAGCAGGGAATGCGCGCCACCGGATATAATGAGTTCTCACTCCTGTCCTTGAGTTGCTCAGACTACCTGGCGCTACCTGCGGTTGGGGTTGAGATCAAAAATCGGCTCAAGCACGAAAACATTACCCTATCTTTGCCAAGCCAAAGGGTTGATCGATTTGATGAAAATATATCCAATATCCTGGGGGGTACTCGCCAGTCAGGTTTAACCTTTGCTCCTGAAGCTGGAACCCAGCGAATGCGAGATATTATCAACAAGGGGCTAACCAACACTGAGTTATTGCAGGGGGTTAAAACCGCCTACGAAAAGGGTTGGGATAAGATCAAGCTCTACTTCATGATTGGGTTGCCTGGCGAAACCGATGCTGATGTGCTGGGGATTGCCGAAACCCTGCGGTGGCTGCAACGAGAGTGCGGTGGCAGAGGCAAAAGACACCTCAACTTTAACGTTACCATTTCCAATTTCACACCTAAGCCTCATACTCCGTTTCAGTGGCATTCTGTTTCTACAACAGAGTTCCAGCGCAAGCAGGAGTTGTTGCGCCGAGAGTTCAGAACCATACGCGGGCTGAAGGCAAACTTTACTGATGTCCGGATCTCGGCTATGGAAGACTTCTTGGGACGAGGCGATCGCGCCTTGCTTCGGTGATCCATCGGGCTTGGGAATTAGGAGCCGGAATGGATGCCTGGTGGGAGAGTCTCGATCGCGCTTTTGCCGCCTGGACACAAGCTATTGCTGAATCTGAACTCACCTGGAAATATCGCCAAGTCGAAAATGGTGAGTGGAATGTGATGGGTGGAACAACCGATGGGCTAAGTGTACCGTCTTTGCAAAGTGATCCTGAACACCTTGATCCTGAACACCTTGAGCCTGAACACCCTGAGCCTGAGCACCAAATCCCTAACCTTGATGCCCCACTCCCCTGGGATCACCTGGACACTGGAATTGATAAACAGTGGCTCAAAGCGGATTTACAGCGGGCATTAGAAGCAGCGATCGTTCCAGATTGCTCATTTGAGGGCTGCTCTCACTGCGGTGTATGTGGGGTCGATTTTGGCCATAACATCGTCGTTCCACCGTTGCCGATTCCCAAGTTTGAGGGTCAGTTCATCCCAAATCAAGCACGAGTTCAGCGGTTGAGAGTCTGGTTTGGTAAAATGGGAGATATGGCATTGATTAGTCACCTGGACTTGATCCGACTATTCGATCGCGCCATTCGACGAGCTGCTATTCCCATCGCGTTTACAGGTGGTTTTCATCCAGGGCCACGCATTGCCCCAGCCAGTGCGCTACCTTTGGGAATCACGAGTTCTGGCGAAATTGTAGATTTCGACTTAGTGCAAATGATGGATACTGCGGATTTTGGTCGGCAGCTATCTGCCCAGCTTCCGGCTGAAATCCCAGTGTATCGGGTGGAGTCAATTGAGCCAAACTCGGCTTCTGCCACGCAGTTGATCGATCGCGCTGAATATCGGATCAGTATGGGTGTTCTGTCCAATCTGCCTTCAGAAATTCCCGCTGTTATAGATTGGCGAACCTGGGTGAACCAAGTTTTGGCAGCCAGCGAGATCTGGATGGAACAAACTACAAAATCTGGACAGGTGCGGCAACTTAACTTGCGCGATCGCCTATTTGAACTAGAACTGGTTGAGTCTTCAACTCAGGTAAGCAGACAAGCACATTACGATGATCTCACTTCAGATACAGCTATTCTCCGATTTGTTGGCGTTTGTCATAACGATGGAAATTTTTTGCGCCCAGAGCATTTAGCTTATATGATGCAACAGGCGAGTGGCTGCGAGCTCCAACTTCTCAAAATTCATCGACAGCAACTCTTGTTGACCCCAAACCTTGCCTGATACCGATTTCTCCTCTCAGCCCCAACTTGCTGAGTTTTAAGTACCAAGTCATCACAGCCTTTACCGTTTGGCTAGAGGTATACTCAAGTAGATCGCAAATGAGGTTTTGGGGCGCGCCCTAAAACCCTGAAAATCCTGGTTTTCCGACCGCTACGCGGTCGGAAAACCAGGATTTTGAAAGGATTATTTGGAGCTTTGCGATCTACACTATGTTTCTTTTTTCGTTATCTCAAGCCGTCTTATAGAAATGTTCAATTGAATGGAGTACAGGTTACTTTTT
>JAAUOQ010000334.1 GCA_012034795.1 Leptolyngbyaceae cyanobacterium CRU_2_3 | reverse complement strand
GGGGTGTGGGGTGCGGGGTGTGGGGTGTGGAGAATTACCAGCAAAGATTTGGAGAAGATCTTCGAGGTCTTGAGGAGTTGTGGTTTCGTCGAGAGAGATGCCGATCGCTGTTGTTTCGAGGGGACGGAGATTGATTTGGTGAGCGATCGCCCGTTCCAGGATCTCAGCTTGTTGGTCTGCCACTTCTACCCGTAACGTGTCAAAGTAAGGTTCAGTTCCCAGTCTATAGCCCAGCTTTTCTAAGCCTATGGCTAAAGCGACCGTTAGGTGATGAATTCGTGTGGCAATTTGTCGTAAGCCTGTAGGGCCATGATAGACCGCGTACATGCTGGCCATGATGGCGAGCAGTACTTGAGCAGTGCAAATATTACTAGTGGCTTTATCTCGACGGATATGTTGTTCGCGAGTTTGGAGTGCTAGCCGCAGGGCCGGATGTCCGGTTGCATCTTTGGAAACGCCAACGAGCGTCCTGGAAGTTGCCGCTTATAGAGTTCTTGAGTGGCAAAGTAGGCGGCGTGGGGCCCGCCATAGCCCAGCGCCACGCCAAATCTTTGAGTATTGCCTACGACAATATCGGCTCCAAATTCGCCAGGCGGCTTTAGCAGGGTCAAGCTGAGCAAGTCCGCAGCCACCGTTACCAACGCACCAGTGGCATGGGCGCGATCGCAAAATGCTTGATAGTCATAAACAGCCCATCGGTAGCAGGGTATTGCAGCAATGCCCCAAAAATCGGCTGATCGAAGTCGAAGGTGCGATGATCGCCTATAACCACCTCAATGCCCAAAGGGTTAGCTCTGGTTTTCACCACCTCAATGGTCTGGGGATGGCAGGTTGCTGATACCCAGAAGGACTGAGCTTTTCCTTTGTGCTGTCCATAGCTGAGGGTCATCGCTTCTGCGGCTGCCGTACCTTCGTCCAGCAAAGAGGCATTGGCAATCTCTAGTCCAGTCAGGTCGATGATCAGAGTTTGAAAATTTAGCAGTGCTTCCAGACGACCCTGAGCAATTTCTGGTTGATAAGGCGTGTATTGGGTGTACCAGCCCGGATTCTCCAAAATATTGCGCTGAATCACAGCAGGGGTGATGCAGTTGGCGTAGCCCATGCCAATAAAAGAGCGGAATACTTGATTTTGAGAGGCGATCGCTTGTAATTCCTGCAATAGCTCATGCTCGCTTTTGCCAGTACCCAACTGTAAGGGCTGCCGAAGGCGAATCCCAGGGGGAATAGTTTTCTCGACCAAGTCTTCTAGCGTAGCCAGCCCTAGTACAGACAACATTTCCTGAATATCTGCCTCTCCCGGACCAATATGCCGACGGGCAAACCCTTGTGCTTCTGCTGCTAATGCTTCTAAGAGCGGCGCTTCTAGCGACAGTGTCCGGGCATTCTCTGTGGGCAACTCTGTAGGCAACGTTGATCTAGCTTCTAGATCGCCATCATCGGCGTCACCTTGGCAACGGGTCGAAACTTCAAATTCAGCCATTGCTTGGGCGTTGGTAGAGAACTCAGGAGACGACATATTATGAATCAAACCTGGGAGGTGTGAAGGCAGAGGATGTAGATAAGTTCTAACGATTTCTGCAACAATTTGCAACAAATCAGCTTGCTGTCTGCAACTCGCTATCCAGCAACTGACAAAAAGCAATTGAAAAAAGTAACCACCCTAGTCTCCTTCGACCTGGGCCCGGTAGTCATCTGCTGAAAGAGCATCTTCCAACTCGTCTGGATCGTTGACTCTTACCTTCAGCATCCAGGCTTCACCGTAAGGATCTTCGGCAAGCTGCTCAGGAGTTTCAATCAGTGGATCATTGCGTTCAATTACCGTGCCTGAGACAGGCGCTTTCAGATCTTCGACGGCTTTGACAGATTCTACTGTGCCAAACGTTTCGCCTCTTTCTAGGGCATCCCCAATTTCTGGTAATTCCAGAAACACAATGTCGCCTAGCTGATCAATCGCAAAGGCCGTAATGCCGATGGTGGCAATTTCACCTTCAAGCCTCACATATTCGTGGCTGTCAAGGTATCTCAAATCCTCTGGATATTCCATGGACATAGTGCTTCTCCCTGTACCACACTGCTTTCTGTTCAAGTTTCTATGCAAGCGGAAGCCCAATCGCCCGCCAACCTTTACAAATTACCTCAAAATCTGGAGACTCTGAGGTAATCTGTTTGTCACATTTACGCAATATTTTCTTCAAGGGGGTGACAAACACAGATCAAGTTTGTTATATTACCAAAAGTGTGAGGAGCGAACCAGCGAAGGGCATCGAGACGAAACACGGTCAGTCGTCGATGCCCTTTCTGAATTTTAAATTGGCTTTTAAATAGCTCTGGTCGTCACAAAAGGGTTTAGCTCCCAAAGCAAGTTTTCTCAGACAGAAACCATCGGAAAGCCGCTAGTTACAGGCTAGGTAGCAAGAGACGACACGCCCTGCACCTCTCAATTGCTGGAGATAGGCTTGAGTTACGCGATCGCCTGATTCGGCAAGCCGGTCGATGGCAATGCCATTGCGTCCTTGATCTTTCCCAGAACTATGAATGTAGTATCCCTCTCCTAGATGTAGCCCCACATGGGTGGCTTTTTCGGGCGTTCCAAAGAACACCAAATCACCCGGTTGAGCCTCTGCTAGAGCGATGGGTTGAACAAACTCTTCCTGTTGATAGGCATCTCTAGGTATCCAGATACCTGTTGCGGCAAACGCAGTTTGCACCAGTCCAGAACAATCATAGTTTGGCCCAACCGTACCACCCCAGAGGTAATGATTAGGCTGCGCCATTGCTCTGTGGGCAAAAGCCAGGACTTGGGGCAGGCGATCGCGAATCATCCCTTCAGACAGGGCGATCACTTGATAGGAAGACTCTGCTACCTCAATTAAATCCACATCTTCCAGAGGTAGCCAGCCAGGATAGTCATCTTCACACAGCCGCACCCGAACTGCCTGCCCTGCAACTTGTTGCTGTTCTCCCAGAGTGGCTGCATCCAGCCGCAACTGTCGCCCTGCCACGGCCTGGGTTGCCAGTCCTGTTAGGGCAGGCGAATCGTACAGATTCAGGTTTGCCTGAATCTGATACTCAATCAACGGATCTGACTCGATCGCGGCTTGAAACTCTGAAATGGCAACCACGGCAAAATGAAGGGTCAAGGATAAATTGGGTAACTCCCCTTAATCTTGACCTTATCATCCCTCATAATAGTTCTCGATCGCATTAAGCCCGATCGCATTAAGCTAGCTCTCCTCGGCAGTAGCTTGGCGCGCAATTTGTACATTTTCTGCCATTTTCCCCATGCTTTTTTTTCAACCTGATAATTCACTCAATGATTGGGGCGATCGCATCCTCCAGACGACGTGGTCAGCGTTTCCAGGACTCGGATCAGATCAGATAGCGATTACCTGGGTTGTCTACGATGAGCCGGTGCCAGTTAATACGGGAGGGGCATTAACACCCGCTGAGTTTTGGAAATATGGTGCGCGAGGGTTTGCCTATCGGGGAACAGCACCGATTTATCCGGCTAGCATAGTGAAACTATTTTATGGGGTGGCAGTGCAGGAATGGCTAGAAACAGGCATGATTCAGCCCTCGACAGAACTCGATCGGGCAGTGCGAGACATGATTGTGGATTCTAGTAATGATGCGACCAGTCTAGTCGTCGATGTGCTGACGGGAACCACCAGCGGGCCAGAACTGCCGCCCGCACCGTTTGAAACCTGGAAATCGCAGCGCAATATCGTGAATCGCTACTTTCAATCGTTGAATTGGTTGGAGTTGGAGGGAATTAATATCAACCAAAAAACCTGGAGCGATGGAGCCTATGGTAGGGAGCAAGACTTCTTGGGAGAGCAGCGAGAAAACCGCAATCGACTGACAACGAATGCTACGGCCAAGCTGCTGCACAGCATTATTGGCGGGGTGACGGTGTCATCGGAGCGATCGCAATCTTTGATGGCCTTAATGAAACGCAGCCTTGATCCGGCAGAGCTAGCTGCCAATCCAGATCATCAGGTGACAGGCTTTTTGGGTGCAGGCTTGCCGCAGGCTGCCCAGCTTTGGTCGAAAGCAGGAGAAACTAGCCAGGTACGCCACGATGCCGCTTATGTGGAGTTGCCCGATCGCCGCCCCTATCTTCTGGTGGTTTTTACCGAAGGGAAAGCTCATGCCCAAAACACAGCGATTTTGCCGTTTGTCTCTCAGCAAATTGTGGCTGCTATCCAGGCTTTGGACTGAACTAAGCTATTTCTATAGCCCACCTGGGAACGGCGAGAGAAAGCACCCTGTCCTAGTTTCCTTCAGGTCAAACAATTGATTGATTGAAATCCTGAATTGCACACTGGATGTAATGAGTTGAAGTGAAAAACCAGTGATATCAGAAATGAGTTAACTTACTTTCACTGCTGTGCTGGAGAATAAAATTGCTCAACCTCTTGAACCACTCTAGCTTGACTCGAAATCAGATGACTGTGCATCGCCCCGATCGCAGCATCTGGGTCCCGTTGGGCGATCGCTTGATAAATTTGCCGATGCTCCACCCGAATTTCCAGTACCTGGGGATTTTGGCGCGTGGTTTGGACTCGGAGCAGCGTCATCTTGTCGAATACTTGATCTAGCAGCGCAACCAGCCACTTGTTGCCTGAACTTTCGGCGATCGCACGATGAAACTGGTAGTCCAAATCTAGTAGCTGAAAATTGTTGAGGTCTGGGCTGTGCATGAGTTGCTCGGCTTGCAGGACATACTGTTCAATGAGTTGCAACTGGGCTTTGCTGGCTTGTTTGCAAGCCCCTGCTACGGCCATTTGTTCCAGTCCGATGCGACAGTCATACAGGTGCAGCGTATCGACTGCGGAGATGGAGGTTACCCGCAGCCCTTCGTTGGCGTCTCCGACAATTAGCCCTTCTTGTTGCAGTTGTCGCATAGCTTCCCGGATGGGGGTGCGGCTCACCTGCAATTGCTGGGCAAGCTGAGTTTCGACTAGGCGATCGCCTGGGGCTAAACCACCTGACAAAATACTCGATCGCAGCACCTGATAGGTCTGCTCATGCAGTGATTTACTCCGACGAATAGACTGTGAAGATAAAGTCAAGCCCAAATTCCTCAACGTTAATTGCCCAATATTCAGGGTGAAAATCTAATGCAACAAGGCACAAGTTTGGTTGCTGTAAGTGCGGGCAGCTTGCCCGTGCTACATACCCATAA
>JAAUOQ010000017.1 GCA_012034795.1 Leptolyngbyaceae cyanobacterium CRU_2_3 | reverse complement strand
TCGGCGTCGCTTTGATAATCAAGCGGTTGAATTATTCCTCAAATGTGCGGCACTCAATCGCATGATCCAATTGGGCAAGCCCGATAGCTACAAAGTAGAGTTTTAGGTCTCAGGTTATTAGTTCATTAGATCTTGTTTTGACCTTTGACACAAACTAATTTATAGTCCCAATCGAGATTGAATAAAACTCTTTAAAGTGTCTGAAGCTTGACCTAAAAACTATTCGTCTTCTTCGTCTTCTTCGTCTTCTTCGTCTTCTTCGTCTTCGTCTTCGCCTTCTTCATCTTCTTCGTCTTCTTCTTCATCTTCTTCGTCTTCGTCTTCGTCGTCTTCGTCGTCTTCTTCTTCGTCTTCGTCTTCGTCTTCTTCGTCTTCTTCGCTATCACTAACAGCATAGCTGTAGTCTTCATTAACCGCGTATTCTTGGCAAAGAGCCTCTAGCACTTCTAGAAATGGGGTCGGATCTTCTATGGTTAGGTCAAAGTTGAGAATACTTAATTGGGTAGGTTCGCCATCAGTTTCTTCGTAGTCATAGTCAAAATAATAATCTTCTTCGCTCTCAACATAGCTAAGACAAAGGTTATCTAACGCTTCAGCAAACTCTTCGGGATCTTGCGTGGTGACGTAGAAATCATAGAGTAGCAAGGAATTCTCGTCTGCAAAATAGGATTCATCGTCTTCCCAAACTTCAGATGTGAAGTCTAGGTCGTTTACAGATTTAATGATCCAGGAATCGTGCCCGTTATATTCGGGATGCATGACATAGTCGTAAGGAATGTAGCAATATCCTTTATCACCCCATTTTGGACCCCAGGAGTTTCGGACAATAAACATCTTGTCTTTGTCAGAATAACCCACGCAGAGCATGGCATGCCATGCATGAGTTTCCCGAACGTTCTCCGATTTCTTGGGTAACGAAATACGACCCCGATTTTCAGTGGCTTCATTAAAAAGACTGAAATAGATTAAGAGCAAAACAGATCGGATAACCCTCCGCCAGAGTATGCCGCCACAAGTCTAAGTTCGTTTCCATGAACTCTGCTTCAGTGATGATGAAATTGGCTCCATTTTCATAAGCTGCCTCATCGGGTTCCTGACAAATCATTGATTCATCATTGGGCCAGAGATCTTCGCAGCAAGCTCCCTGTTCGATCAGACTCTCGATTGCACAAAACATGGCAGTTCCATTGTCTTGGTTCTGGCTATCGTGACGTTTTCGGGAGTTATAGTACACAAACAGGCGACTGACCTCTCCTGATTCACCTAGATCACGTTTAGCTAGGTATTCATAGGCACCCACAAAGGCATTGGCAACGCAACTATTGCCCACCTGCTCTTCCACCTCGGTCATAAATTTACGGAGGTCAACCCGTGGCGGCAGTTGTTGCTGTTGGAAACGTTCCGCTTGATGGGATCTAGCTGCCTCTGGTTTTGTGCTGGCTTGATAACCACCAATTCGATATTTCAAATTTGTATTCATTGAGGATAATCCTTATCAGGTTGTTCAGGTATTTTCTTCCTCCAATATGCCCAAACAGAACTACTCACGCTCGGACGTCATCAATTCTTCAAGCAACCCTGGGCTACGATCAGTAAAGTAGTCATCCGAGCTAACTTTCCATGCGGTATTCTCGTCTTCGACAAGCCTGTTCAACCTATCTTGGCGGAGTGATGATTCTGCTGATGCTGCTCTGGGGAGAATGGGTCATGCCAGCGATCGCTCAGCCTACCCTCACCAAAGCTGCTGTTGTTTTAGATGGTCAAGAGCTATTTCAGGTGAGCAATTCTGGTGAATTTAGCGCTCAAGAACGAGCCAATTTCGTCAACCTACAGCTTAGAGAAGCAGTTCAATCGCCTAACTCTCTCGATATTAAAGTTGAGCAACGCAACCAGTTGCCAACTCTTTTGCTGGATGGACGTTATTTGCTCACAGTGACAGACCGCGATGCCCTACCCGGAACTCTACCCGATCAACAGGCAGAAATTTGGGGGCAGCAAATTCGGCAAGGCATACAGCAAGCTAGAGCCGAAAGGAGCACTCCCTATCTGCAACGAATGACTATTCTGGCAGGTGGAATAGGGTTGGCAGCACTTTTCCTGAATTGGTTGCTTCGGCGATTCAGGCGATATGGAATGAAAAGATTATCGCAGCGATTGGCTGCATCGGATTCAGGCACATATCGCACTTTAGAGTTGCTTTTCAAGCTGCTGCTGACCATTGCCCAGTTCAGCCTCTGGGTCATCACTTTGCTCTATCTGACTCAATTGTTTCCTTGGACTCGCCAATGGAGCTATCAGATCGCCAGCATCTTACTGATGACGTTTACTGCTCCTATCTTGACGTTAGGGAGCAGTTCTTATTCAGTCACTAATCTATTGATTTTGGCTGGGCTACTGTTTGGCTGGATTATCTTAGCAGGAACCCTGACAAATCTCCTAAAGCTGAGGGTTTTGAGTGTTTCTGGCATTAACCGCAGTGCTCAAGAAGGCATCACTATTTTGACCCGATACAGCTTGATTGCGGTTGGGGCAATGGTGCTGTTACAAGTGTGGGGGTTAGACATCAGTTCTCTGACGATCTTGGCTAGCGCTTTGGGCGTTGGCATTGGTTTTGGCTTACAAGATATTGCCAAGAATTTTGGTAGTGGTTTGGTTCTGGTGTTTGAGCGGCCGATCCAGGTGGGAGATTTCGTTGAAGTGGGGGATTTCAAAGGCACTGTTGAGCGGATCGGGGCACGGAGTACAGAAATCCGCACTCTCGATCATGTCTCGATTATTGTTCCCAACTCCCGTTTCTAGAAAAAGAAGTCATTAACTGGAACCACAGTAACCCTATTTCTCGTTTACACTTGCCGGTTGGAGTGGCCTACGGTTCTGATCCTAAAGTAGTTCAAGCAGCACTACTTGATGCATCCAGCCATCCGGATGTTTTAAGTACACCTCCTGCTCAAGTGATTTTCATTGGATTTGGGGACAGTGCTCTACACTTTGAATTGTTGGTGTGGACAGCGCAACCCAACAAGCAGTTTTTGCTCAAAAGTGATTTGTACTATCAAATCTATGATGTTTTACAGCAACGGCAAATTGAGATCCCTTTTCCTCAGCAAGATCTTTACTTGCGCTCCGGTTCGTTGCTCTCGCCGCAACTTGAATTAGCGTTAAGCCAATTCTTAGGCAAGGCTCAAACCTGAGTATTTGAGTTTGCTTCGCCTTGCAACCGATCGAGATCAATCAGTACAACTAATGCACAAGGCGTTTTGCCAATGCGAATTTGTTCGGCTGAAGCAATTACTTGTCTAATTGCTCCAGATTTTGTGTGAACTTGGAACTCTCGTTGGAGCAGATTGCCTGTGGTTTGCAGGTCTTGATAAAAGCGATCGCGATCGGACAAATTCACCCACAAATTCAGATCATCCAATGTTCGACCATAAATTTCTTCTAGGTTGTAGCCTAATGCTGTACAAAAGTGTTGATTCACCTCTATGAGTCGATTATCTTGTAAGCTAACCATCATCATAGAACCAGGGTTTAACCGAAACGCCTTTGAAAATTTTTCTTCGGAAACCCGTAGAGCGAATTCAGCTAGTTGGCGCGATCGCACTTCATTTTGAAGTAGCGTATTTTGTTCTTCTAATTGTTTGGTGAGATGTCTCAGCTTCAGGTGAACCCCAATTCGCGCAATCACTTCCGCAGATTGAAAGGGTTTTGTGATGTAGTCTACAGCGCCTAAGCTTAACCCTTTAATTTTATCAACAGCGTCTGTCAATGAGGTCATAAAAATGATGGGAATACTTTTCGTGATGTCATCTGCTTGCAAACGGCGACAGGTTTCAAACCCATCAAGCCTGGCATCATCACATCCAGTAAAACGAGATCAGGTTGAATGCGCTGAAGTTGTTGAATTGCTTTCTCGCCATCTTTGGCAACCATAACCTCAAAGTCATGTTTGATCAACACATTAGATAAAACTTGGATGTTGATGGGGTTATCGTCAACAATAAAAATTTTAGGTCTTTGATGCGTATTCATACTAATGAATTATTTGAAATTAGTTGAAATGGGTTTTAAATATTGGGGATAGATTCAAATTTTCCCAAGCACCCCAAAAGATGAGAGATAAAGAAATCTCAGAGCTTTTAACATGGCGTTGTTCCCACCCAGTGGTGGAGTTAATGTAGATTAATCTCAATTGTCACGAGATTCCAGAACTTGTAGCATTAGATCAAAATCAAACTGGGTTGCTAGTTTTGATATTGTATTAACAAAATTTTTATATTTCTTATCCATTGCTGCGAACCGCTCGATTTCATCATTAATACGCTTAACATGCCCATTTTGAACTGCCTCATACAATACGGCCAACTCTTTTTCGGGTGGAAATTCTATCTTTTGTGATGGATTAGATGCCGGATTAGAGAAGTGTGTCACAGCACTGTTGTCTGTTAAATTGCTTGAGCTATCGAGGCGATTTTCATAGACCCAACTCAATCCCAAATGTATTTGAATTTTTTCAAGTACTTCTCTAATCTGAATGGGTTTCACGAGAAAATCATCATACCCTGTGTGTTGATGTTCTTGTTGATGTTCTGGGGAATCAGGTTCTGGCGGGCTAGCAGAACAAATGATGATGGCCACATCTTGGAGTTCAGGATGATGTCGCATCTGTCTGATCATTTCATATCCATCTATTCCAGGCATAACCAAGTCAGCCAAGATCAAATCTGGTTGATGCTCGATCGCTTGGGCTAATCCTTCCTGCCCACTACAGGCAGTCGTCACCATAAAACCAAGAGGCTGAAGCAAGCTGACCATCAGCGATCGATTGCATTCCCAATCATCTATGACCAGCACCTTTTGCCGTTTGCCCTCATAACCAATCACATGCTGAGCAGAGGGTACTGGGGGCAAGGAAAGATCGATGGCTGCCATTGCACCTCGCACCTCAACTTCAAACCAAAAGCGGCTCCCTTGACCCATCTGGCTTTCTACTTTCAGGCTTCCTCCCATCAATTCAACTAGTTTTTGCGAGATGGATAGCCCCAATCCTGTACCTTCTTGTGACCTATGAATATTCGACTGATTCAGATCTTCCCGCACTTGCTCGAAGGGTAGAAAGATACGATCGATCTGATCTGCGGGAATGCCAATCCCAGAGTCTTCAACTTCAAAATAGAGGCAATAGGGCTGCAACAGCGATGTCTCCTGGCTGCTTGTCCGCCCATTTTTAACTGTTCCCTGGATCGGAGTTGCCTGAACACGCAACGTCACATTTCCTTGTGAGGTGAATTTCACCGCATTGCTCACAAGATTGAGCAGAATTTGGCGTAGACGAATTTCGTCTGCATAGAGGCTTGCAGGAAGCTGCTCTGCCCTTTGCAAGACCAAAGAAATTCCTTTCTGTTCAGCTTTAAGCTGAAATAGGCTCATCACCTCTGTGAGGAAATCATTGAAGAAAAAGTTGCGTAGCTCCAGATCCGTCTTTTGGGCTTCAATTTTTGAGAGGTCTAAAATATCGTTGATCAGCGTTAATAGATGAGAGCCAGACTGATCGATAATCCGAATTCCTTCCAGTTGATTCGGCGTCAAGTCTGGATCAAACTGTAGGAGTTCTGCATAGCCAAGAATGCCATTTAAAGGGGTACGAAGTTCATGGCTCATGGTAGCAAGAAACTTGCTTTTAGCGCGATTGGCTGATTCTGCCTCAGCTTTTGCTTGTTGCAACTGTTGATTTTTCTGACTCAATTCATGGGTCCGATCGGCAACCTTAAGCTCTAGAGTTTCTACATACTCTTCGAGTTGCTGCTTCGACCGCAACAAGCTCGTCCAAAGATTGTAACTTTTGCTGATAGCCGCAGCACTTGCCAAGGCTATGATAGTTGGCACTAGCGGAATCCACCAGCCTTGCAGAAATAGTCCGTAGGCAAATGCTCCTAATCCAACACTTGACAACACAGTCAACAGGGCCGTGCGCTGGGGAGATCGAAGTGACCAGCCTAGCAGCGTGCCTGCTCCTGCCCATACCAAAATCCAACTCCATTCTAGAGGTTCTGCCCAAGTGTGCAGGAGTGGGCGACCCTCGATTGCTGCACTCAGGAGTTGACTGGTGATATCAGCATGGAGAATTACCCCTGGTGTCCCAGGAATGGTAGACATTTTGTCATCACGAGGGGTGCGGAAGCGATCGCCCAAACTTGCAGCGGTAGTACCAATCAGAACAATCCGATCGCGCATCAGATGGGCAGGAATTTGTCCCGTTAATATTTGCTTGAGAGAGATTTGGACAAAATCTTGGTGAAAATGGCGAAAATTGGACAAGATTTGATAGCCACCCACATCTACCCCAACATAGGCTCCATCATTGGCTTGGAGGGGCAAAAACTCTGCTTTACCCAGCCGGAAGCGGTTGGCATCCAATTTTTCGATCTGGAGTCCTTCTATTTCTAAATAAGCGAGTGCCAACCGGGCTGCCAGGGATGATACCGTTTTCTTTTGATTATTTCGTAGCGAAAGCAACGCTCGTCGTACCGTACCGTCAGTATCCAGTACTAAATCTGCTGCCCCAATCTGTCCTTGCTTTTCCAGAATGGGCGAGGGAGCGATCGCGCTGTTCTCAAGTTCACCCGTTACTTTCTCGATTCCAATTAAATTGGGGGTAGATCGAAACAGAGCTTCCAGTTTTGCATGTCCTGGTTCTATCGGCAAATTTCGATAAAGATCTAACCCGATCACTCGTGGCTGCTGTTGTTTAATCTTTTGCAGGGTCTGTGTCAAGATCTCATCCGACATTGGCCACTTCTGCAAGTAAGTAATATCTGCCTCATCGATCGTCACCACAACGATACGAGAATCGGCTGCTTCTGGAGGTCGATGCTGAAAAAATTGATCTAGTGTTGCCCACTCTAAGAGTTGAAGAACACCGGACAGCCGCAGCCCAATTGCACCGGCTGTTACCAGAACGGAAATTATACCAATGCTCCAATACTGGGAGAGATAAGATCTCCGTTTCACCTGATTTAACTCACATACTAAAAATAATTAGAGTTATTGGAGTTAATTAACTGTCATCAAGCGAGACAGATCTAATGGGAGAGTGAGGCCATTACCCCACTCTCCAGCTAAACCATTAACTCTTACGGTTCCGTCCATTGCACCCAACCTGTGGCAGTTTGGTCCTGGAGCCGATCATCTGCCTGACAGACTACGGCAAAGACCCATCGATACGATTGACCATCGGATTGTAAGGGAGACGAGGTTTCGGGCAAGCTGACTTTAACGATCGCCTCTCCCTGCAAAGGAACGGTTGTTTGGTATATTCCCTGACCTTGCCTATCAAATAAACTAAACTCTGCCATCTGAGCTGAAGTTTGGGGCACCTGGATCTGAAAGCTGGGAGAAGGGGCCAGAGTTGCCCTCTTCATGGCGACGGCAATGGACTGAGCCATGACATCAGACTGCAAACATTGTGACGGTCCACGGGTACCGCCACCCGCTGCTTGCCTAGGTTGATCTTGCCCAGGAGGGGGCTCAAAGGTGGCTACAGCCGCCAAAGCGGAAGGTAATTCAGGTGCAGGGTTTGTCTCAGCGATTGATGGACTTGCCTGCCAAAGCATGAATCCACCTAGGAGTAAGCCTTGCAACCAGAAACTTGCTTGAAAAAGTTGAATCAACACAACTTAAAAGCCCTATGTAATATCAGGAAGCACTTAAATTGTATTCTGATAGCTCAGCATTTACCAAAGGTAAATGCCTAAAAATCGTAAAGCTATGGTTAACCTTTTGGGTCAGGATCAACGCTTACCCTTGGCTTTCACCATAACCAACCCGTTACCACTTCAGCTACCGCAATCATAACATCACCAATAGGGTATTTTTAAGCTGAAACAAAGATCTTGAAATGAGTTTTCATTTTTTAATTTTGGGAAGGCAGTTGAGCCCTACCCGAAGCCTAACCCAAGCTTGTCGGGGGAACGTGATCTGTTATACTGAACCGAGGCATAATTCCAAGCTGAGTTTAGTAAGTGATCTATATCAACGGGGCTGATTGAGGAATGAAGTTCCTGTGGTTCATTAGTGCATTCTGGTTGCCCTTCATCGTAAACCCAGTGCATGCTCAAATTCCCAATCCAATCTTGCCCAGAACTCCTGAGCCGTTGCCTTCACCCCAAATTCCCACTGAGCCACTTCCCCCGTTTTCTACACCCAACCCGCCTGCCGCTGTGCCGTTTAATATTCCAGGGACGGTTCGGGTAGAGCAGTTTATTTTTGAGGGGAATACGGCTTTTAGTGATGGAGAGTTAGCTGAAACTGTCCAAGGATTTATTGGCAGAAATATTACTTTCGCAGAGCTACTGCAAGCCGAAGCGGCGATCGCCCAGAAGTATACAGACGCAGGATTTGTCAATTCGGGTGCCGTGATTCCGGCAGGACAAACTTTTGCTAGAGAGGGGGCAACTGTCACGATTCAGGTGATTGAAGGCAGTGTTGAAGCCATTCAGGTCACGGGAACTCGGCGGCTTAATCCTGGATATATCCGATCGCGGCTTGCTTTAGCCACCCAGGCACCCCTCAACCGAGAAGCCCTGTTGAGAGCGCTACAACTCTTGCAGCTTGATCCGTTGATTGATCAAATCTCTGCCGAACTACAAGCTGGAACTCGACCCGATCTGAGTTTGCTGAACGTTCAGATCCAAGAAGCAGATTCTTTTCAAGCAGAAGTCTCTGCTGATAATGGACGTTCTCCCAGCGTGGGTTCTTTTCGGCGGGGAGTTAGCCTTACAGAAGCAAATTTGCTGGGTTTGGGCGATGGCTTAACGTTGTCTTATGCCAACACAGATGGGAGTCATGCTTACAATCTGGGCTATACAGTGCCGATCAATCCACGCAATGGCACGATCCAGTTAGCGGCAAGTATCACCGATACTCAGGTGATTGAACCACCATTGATCGGATTGACATCAGCGGCGATTCTCGCAGCTACGAGTTCACCTATCGCCAACCGTTGATCCAAACGCCCAGTCAGGAATTGGCAGTGGGACTGACTGCGGCTCGCTTAGAAAGTGAAACGTTCCTGGAAGACCAGCCGTTTCAACTGTCTCCGGGAGCAAACGACCAGGGTCAAACTCATGTTTCGGCACTGCGGTTTTCTCAGGAGTATGTGCAGCGCAGTTCGCAGGTGGTGTTTGCGGCGCGATCGCAGCTTAGCATCGGGTTGGATTTCCTGGACGCAACCGTTGCCGACAATGCTCCAGATAGTCGCTTTGTGTCTTGGCGAGGACAGGTGCAGTATGTGCGGCTGTTAGCCCCCCGATACTCTTTTGCTGCTGCGATCGGATATACAACTGACGCCTGATTCACTGTTGCCTTTAGAGCAATTTGGCAGTGGTGGATTCAATAGCGTTCGGGGTTATCGTCAGGATGCTTTACTCACCGATAATGGTGTTTTTGCTTCGGCAGAAGTGCGTCTACCAATCTTGCGGGTTCCTCAAGTCAGGGGGGTTCTACAAGTCATTCCGTTTATTGATGCAGGCGTGGGGTGGAATCGTGCAGGTAGTCCGGCCAATCAAACCTCCAATACCTTACTATCTACCGGCGTGGGACTCTTTTGGCAAATGAGCGATCGCTTTTCGGCTCGTTTAGACTATGGTATTCCTTTAATTGATCTCAGTGAAAATGACTCAACCTGGAAAGGCAATGATTTCTCCTTTACAGTGAATTGGGCTTTTTTCTAACCGTTTAAACTTTTCTCAGGCTTTGTCTCAGGCTTTGATAGTTTTGGCAGGCTTTCCAGCTTTGATTCCAGCTTTGATTGAAACTTAATCTCCTACTCCGGGACATGAACAATATGTCTGCAAAAAAAATTGCGATCGCCTTACTGCTTCAGTGCTGGTGGCAGATGGGAATGACTCCAGCCCCCGCCCAAATTGTGCCCGATCGCACATTGGGCAATGAATCTTCCCGCTCAGTGCCAACCACTATTCGCGGTCTACCCGCTGACCAAATTGAAGGAGGGGCAATTCGAGGAGCTAATTTGTTTCACAGTTTCCGGGAGTTTAATGTCGGCAATGGGCGAGGAGCCTATTTTGCCAATCCTGCCAATGTGCAAAATATTCTGACGCGAGTGACAGGTGGCAATCCTTCCGCGATTCGCGGCACTTTGGGTGTGCTGGGCAATGCCAATTTGTTTCTGCTCAACCCCAATGGCATTTTGTTTGGTCAAAATGCTCGATTGGATCTATCGGGGTCGTTCTTATCCTCCACCGCCGATGGGTTGTTGTTTGGCAATGGCTTTGAGTTCAGTGCCGCTAATCCCCAAGCCCCGCCCTTGTTGACGGTGAATTTGCCGGTGGGACTGCGGTTTCGGGACAATCCAGGGGGAATGATCAATCGCTCTCGGACGTCTCAAGAGATATTGGGTAATCCCACGCCGATTGGGTTAGCGGTGAATCCGGGGCGATCGCTGGCATTCATTGGAGGAGATATCAATCTTGCCAATGGCAGTTTGACGGCGTTGCAGGGCAATATTCAGTTGGGTAGTGTGTCGAGTGCTGGGGTGGTTGGCTTGATTCCCAATGCCACTGGCTCGGACTTTGCCCGGTTTGACTATCGCAATATTGCTGAGTTTGGCAACATTGGGCTATCGGGTAATGCAACAGTGACGACTACGGGGTTGGGGGGTGGGGCGATCGGTATTCAGGGTAGACAGGTGTCATTGCGCGATCGCGCCACCATTACTTCTAGAACCATCGGTAATCTCAATGGTCAAGACATTACTATTCGAGCAGACCAGTTTCGATTATCGGGTAGAGCCTCGGTAGATACGATTACCACAGGATCAGGGCGGGGGGGTAATCTCCTACTCCAAGCAGATACAGTCAACCTGCGAGGGATTGGGTTTGCAGCGCTCCTAAAAAATGGGATTAATGCGGCCCTGGATGGCAAGATTAATCCAGCAGATTTTGCTGGCGCGGCCGGATCTGGGTTGATTTCTGGTTCAATTGGTGCAGGACGGGGCGGCAATATCATTGTTGATACGCGGCAGTTGCTGCTTGAAGAGGGCGCACAGATTGATAGTCCTAATTTTAGGGGAGGAGCCGGAGGGGATGTCGTCATTCGTGCCTCTGACTCTGTGCGGGTTATCGGTGCGGGTATCTTTGGTGTAACCCTGGGTGAGAGTCCAGGAGGGCAGGTCACGATTGACACAAACCGCCTGGTAGTCCAGGATGGAGGTATCATCTCGACCTCTGCATTTGGTGAAGGTGATGGCAGAAACTTGATCATCAATGCAGACACCATTCAAATAGCGGGTACGGCACCGATTGATGGCACAGCCCGAAGTTTGATTGTCACAGGCACGGTTGCTGGTGGTGCGGGGGGAGATGTGATGATCAATACCCGCCGCTTGATCATTGGAGAAGGAGGCGCTATTGGCTCTTCGACACTGAGAGATGGATCGAGCGGCGATGTGAGAATTAATGCTTCAGAATCAGTGGAGCTAATTGGCAACCCCCAAGGCTCGGAAGTTCCCAGCGGCATTGCTGCCGCATCGGGTGAGTCGCTGTTTTCCTCTCGTTTGGAGGATGTAGAAGCGACGGGTGAGGCCGGTAATTTAACCATCACTACGGACCGGCTGACCCTTCAAGGTGGGTTGGGGATTACGGCAAATTCCAGAAATTCCAGTAAGGCATCTGGCGGCAACATCACCATCACCAGCAATTTTTTGATCGCTTTCCCCAATAGCAATAGCGATATTACTGCTAATGCTCGCTCGGCTCAAGGGGGAAGAGTCACGATTAATGTGCCTAATATCTTGGGACTGGCTGCTATTTCTCGCGAGCAGCTTCGCGATCGCCTTAACTTAACCGATGCCCAATTTGCATCTTTGCCAGAGAATCCCACCCTACGCTTACCCACCAATGACATTGCGGCCATTTCTCAAACAGCAGGAGCCAATCTCCAAGGCACGGTCACATTCAACACGACCGGCATTGACCCAGTGCAAGGGGTGGTGGAACTGCCTCAAACCGTGGTAGACCCCAATGTTTTGGTCGCAGACAACGCTTGCACCCAAGCTCAAAACAGTGAGTTTGTTATTACTGGGCGAGGTGGCTTACCCGCCAGTCCTGAAAATCTCCTCAGCAGCCAATCGCCTGACTATCCCTGGATTAGTCCAACCGCTCCGTTAGAACCTGCGACAGCAGCAGATCCTCAAGCCACTGAAGCGATCGCGCCTGCCGCCTCTTCCGCAACTATAAAACCTGCCCAAGGTTGGATGATAAATTCTACAGGTAAAGTTACCCTCACGGCTGGGCATCCTACCTTAGAGACAACTCAGCGCGGAGTGCAACAGACTTCTGTCTGTCTACCTCGCTAAGTTTATCTACTTCGCTAAGTTTATCTACTTCGCTAACTTGAGCAAATCGATTCTTCCATGTTTTGTGCCACAATTTTCTCCGCCACAAGTTTTTACATCACAACTGTAAAATGTACCTCAACTCCTGAGATCAGCCTCTCATGTATTTCAACCGGTTCCGATCGTTTTTTCTAATGCTGGTATTTACCGCAGCGCTGCTGATATCAACAGAATTAGCATCATTTCAGGCTGGGTTAGCCCAAACACCCCGACCCACAGGATGGGATCTGGTTCAACAAGCCCAACAGCACGATCAAACCGGGCACTATCAACAGGTCATTTCACTCCTGCAACAAGCGGCCGCAGAATTTGCGGCCCAGGGAGATCGCTTAAACCAAGCCACAGCATTAGGCAATCTGGCAGCCACCTACGCTCGGCTGGGACAATGGCAGGAAGCCAATCAGAGTATCGGTCAAAGTTTAAGTTTCCTCCGCAATCAATCTACAACTCCTGAGCAGCAGCGCATTCTGGCTCAAACGTTGGAGATTCAGGGACACTTGCAATTGGAGCAGGGGCAAACCCAATCTGCCCTGGAGATCTGGAGTGAGGCTGAAAATCACTATCGATCGCTACAACTACCCGACCGGCTCCTGCAAACTCAAATTGCTCAAAGCGAGGCTTTGCAAATTTTAGGGCTTTACCCAAGAGCTTGCAAACTCCTATTAACCGCCCTAGATCTGACGGCTCAAACTTGCGACTTGTCTCAACCAGAGTGGGAAGCTCAGTGGCAAACCTTACTGAGTAATATTGCTGAGCCGAGCCAGGAAACTGGCACCTTGTCTGCCATCACTCGTGGCATGAATGCATTAGGGCATGTGTTGCGGGTATTAGGACAACTGGATGCGTCGCAGCAAATTTTGTCAGTGGCAATGACATCGGCTCAGAAACTGGGTGATCCCCAAGTATTGGCTGAGATTTCTTTACATGTGGGAAACACCCTCCGAGCCTATGCTAGTCAACCTGCTCTAGACGGTACATCTCCTTTACAGTTTGAGCAATCGGCACTAGAGGCTTATCAACAGGCAGATCGGCTTGCAACTCAGCCTGAAACCCACCTTGGAGCACAGGTGAATCAGTTAAAACTGCTGGTTAAACAACAAAATCTACCGCAGGCAATCGAATTGTGGCGATCGCTCCAACCTCAGCTTAATACCATTGCACCCACTCACTCCAGCCTCTTTGCCAAAATTAATTTGGCGCAAACGCTGATGGAATTAGCGCAGGTATCACCAGATGTCACTGCCATGGAATTAGCGCGGGTATCACCAGATGTCACTGCCATGGAATTAGCGCGGGTATCACCAGATGTCACTGCCAGCGGTGTCACTGCCAGCGGTGTCACTGCCAGCGAAATTCACTCGCTCTTGACCCAAACCATTCAACAGACTAATCAATTGGGCGATCCGCGCCTGATGTCCTATGCGTTGGGCAGTCGGGGCAGATTGTATGAACTTCAGCGACAGTGGTCTGAGGCAGAAGCCACAACCAATCAAGCCTTGGGACTAGCGCCTCCCTTTCAGTCGGCGGATATTACCTATCAATTTCTTTGGCAACTGGGGCGAATTCACAAAGCACAAGGCAAGCCTCGTAGAGCTGTGAATGACTACTCGAAGGCTGTTAAAATTTTGGGCTCATTGCGAGGCGATTTAGTAGCGCTCAATCCAGATGTGCAGTTTTCATTCCGAGAACGGGTAGAACCCATCTATAGAGAATTAGTTGCCTTGCTTCTCAAGGATATTGCGCCCAGTCAAGGGGATTTGTCCCAGGCGCGTCAGGTTATTGAATCTCTACAGCTTGCTGAGCTAGACAACTTTTTTAGAGATGCTTGTGCAGATACCAAACCTGAAATGATTGATCGGATTGATCGCACAGCGGCTGTGATTTATCCAATTATTCTCAGCGATCGCATGGAAGTGATTGTGGCGCTCCCCAACCAACCGCTGCATCATTATCGAACTAATCGCCCCCAAGCTGAACTAGAACAGACTTTCAAACAAGTACGCACCGCGCTTAGGCTAAGTGCTTTTCCTGAAGAGCGCCTCCCCGTTGCTCAAAAGCTCTACGATTGGCTGATTCGTCCAGCAGAACCAATGTTGGCTGAAGCCAACATTCAAACTCTGGTTTTTGTACTAGATGGCTCTTTGCAAAATCTGCCGATGGCGATCTTGCACGATGGTCAACGCTACCTGATTGAGTCTTATAACCTGGCCCTGACTCCTGGATTGCAACTCCTCACCCCACAGCCGCTGACAAAAGTGAAGTTAAGCGTCCTTACGGGTGCCCTAACTGAAGCACGTCAAGGATTTTCTGCCCTGCCTGCTGTGGCAGATGAGGTGAAGCAAATTCAAACTCAGTTGCCCACAAATACCCTCCTCAATCGGCAATTTAGCGACCAGTCCCTTCAGCAACAAACTTCAAGAACTGCCTGTTTCGGTGGTTCATCTGGCAACGCATGGTCAGTTCAGTTCTAATGCTGCTGAGACCTTTTTGCTGACCTGGGATGGACGGATTAATGTTAATCAACTCAGTCAACTTTTGCGATCGCGAGATCCCAAGAATCCCCCCATTGAACTACTGGTATTAAGTGCTTGTCAAACCGCTGCTGGAGACGACCGCGCCGCGTTAGGATTGGCAGGAATTGCCATTCGTTCGGGTGCGCGCAGTACATTGGCCAGCCTTTGGAAAGTCAATGACGAATCGACTACGGCTTTTATGGCTCAATTCTATCGAGAATTAATTCAACCTGGTATCAGTAAAACGGCTGCCCTCCGGAATGCCCAAATAGCTCTTTTGCACGATTCTCAATATCAACAGCCTTTTTTCTGGGCACCTTTTGTTTTGGTAGGTAATTGGCAGTAGTGGGGTGTCATATTTTTTAACTCCGTTCTGACAGGCTCGTAGAAAACTCGTAGAAATCACTATCTGGACATGAAATTTTTTCCATGATCGTGAAACTGAGTCAAAACTGAGATCAAGAGTAACCCTATTGGGGTACCTGCCCATCTTATCGATGGGTAGGAAACCAGCAAACTACATATACAGCCTCTCTTGGGTCAAAGTAGCTAAACGGGTCGCTCTACCTGCAATACTGGTGTTTTGCTCAATCAGAATTTGCTCTATTCGTTTCTTCATAGTGTTTAGATCTGTATGCGAAGAATTACTTTACAGGGTTCATCAAGCCGAAAAAATTCATGTTATGGATACTGCACGTAGAGGATTGGCTGATTCTCAGATATAGAAACCACTACATATAGTGCATTTTTTACATCATCAGATTGTACCCAAAAGAGTACCCTGCTAGGGCGATGGCTATCCTCTAAAGGGTTTGTCATGATGCAGATATCCAAAGAGCGGTTGAACTGAAGGCAAGAAACCTAAAAGTCCTGCTCTGATGATTTTAGTAAACAAAAAGAGGATACGACTCATGGCAAACAACGGACAAGCTACATTAGTTGCACCCGCACCTGCTACAGTACCTGCACTGGGTACACCTGCATCCGCCGGTATTCCTGTCTCAGGACCGCAAGCCCCTACACTGTTCTCTGGAACCGAAACCTACTCCTACAACATTTTGGGACCCAGCTCATTCACGCTCACAAAGTTAGATGTTGCTGGATCAAGTGCTGTCCCAGCGGCACTTTCACAGTCAAAATACATTGTCGCACTAGATGAACAGTTTACCGTCAGTGTAGTGATCACTTTCGATCAAAGCCCACTCACTTCCCTGTTAATGTGCTTGGGCACAGATATGAAAGTTGACTTTGGATTTGAGGGGTTTGGCAAAGGCGCAACCGAAACAGATGTCGATGTCACTTACATCACCACAGAGGGTCAATTTGCCTATCTCATCACCTACACAGGCACTCCTAGAAAAGCAGGGCTAACCCCCGGATTCTATCAACTGGCAGCTACAGCTACCATTGGTCCTGTAACTCACAAGTGCGGTCAACACATCTTGGGTTATGGCTACATCGGTGAAATCCGTTTCCAGGTTTACTAAGCTGATTCCTGTCATGCTTGGGTGAGGTGTGAGTTGGCTGCGTGGCACGCCCCGCCAATTAACTGACACAAACTAAACTGGCAGGTTACTGGTACCTGCCAGTTTTCTCATGCAAAAAACACGATTTTTTGGACAATTCCGAGAAGCGCTATTAAAGGAGGATTTAGATATGACTGAACTTCCAACCAACGAAAATCAAGCCAATGAGCACGGTGAAGACAGCCCAGAATCTCCCTCTGATCCGCCACAAACCAGCCAGGTTTGGCACGGACTAGAAACAGTTCCTTTTCGTCAGTGGATGCCAGAGGCATTAAACGAAGAAGCGTTAAACGAAGAGGCACTACCTGTAGTTGAAGATTCTGCGCTAATAGGTACAGAATTACCGATTGGGGCTGAATTATTTACCATCCATGAATTGCCTCCCCTAAGCGTCGAAATTATTCAGTTACGCGCTTTTCAACCTCCTCAGTCCAATAGGGCGATCGCCTTTAGTGCAAGCGATCGCGCTTTCTTGAGTCCCCTTAGAAGTGGAGAACCCTTTACACTAGAGATTACCTTTGGCTTGCATGGACTCATACCGTCTGATTTGGCTGGAGTCCAGGCTGCTTACAGCATTGAGGGATGTGTCCGCAATCGTTCCACCAAGGCTGTCACTCCTTTGGGTAAAATGCAGTCGATTAAGCTGCCGGAGAATCAGTTATCTTATAAGGCACTTTTGCCTGAAGCAAGTTTGCAGCAACCAGGCATCTACCAATGCAAGTGATTACGACACTGGAGGGTATCCCTGCGGTTCCCCACTATTTTGAAGTTTCAGGACTTCAAGTTATTTAAACATTTTGAGCTAACAATGAGTACCTTCAACTGGGAAAGCTTTCTGAGACAATGGAGCCAATCTCTGGCATCTGTGACTCATGAGCAAAAGAAAAGGCAACCCTTTCATTTAGGGCACTTAAGCTATTCCGGAGCGATCGAGGAGCAAATTCTTCATGCCGAGACTCGCTTAAACATAGCACTTCCGCCTTCCTATCGGGAGTTTTTAACAGTGACTAATGGGTGGTATCAAAACACACCTTTTGTTAACAAATTTTGGTCTACTCAAGATATTGAATGGTTTCCGGTTAGACATGAGATTTGGATTGATCAGATAACGGAGCGATATAGGAAGCAAGTTTGCACTAATGTGGATAATTTAGTTAATAGCTCGGTTAATGGCTCAGGTCACTGCTCAAATATCTCATCAATCTCAGATGAAGAATATTTTGTATATGGAGATGCCCAAGACTGTAGCAAAATCCGTGCGGAATATCTTAAAACAGCATTGGAAATTAGTGAAAAAAGTAACTCCACAATTTACTTACTCAATCCTCAAGTGATTTCGGCAGATGGCGAATGGGAAGCCTGGTTTTTGGGAGATTGGCTTCCAGGAGCCGATCGCTACCAATCCTTCCGCGAAATGATGCAAGCAGAATACAGAAATTTTTTAGAACAACAAGATGTATAGTTTCAATCTTTTAACCAATCCGCCTAAAGTTTCACGAGAATTTCTGAACCCATATTTATGATTCTCATAGTCGGAATTTCTGAATTCACAGTTGATTAATTTTGAGGTATTTTAGTGCGTCTAAATTTTGGTACCTGTCCTTTTCGGAGAATAGGCATAATTCCCCAGGAGGCTATTGAAGCTGAGTATTATGATTTGTCACCTAGATGGGTAATAGCTTAAGCAGAAGTTTAGAGAGAGATTGGTGATATTCATATAGGTTTCTAAAATGAAAAGTACCATTAGTCCCCCCAAAGGTTTGACTACTTCAACAAAGCTACCCAATACATTGTTCTCCCCCACTCAAGAGCAGTCCGGCTTATTCAAAGGAGTCATTGAAGATTTAATTGATGGCATCTTGATTGTTTCCGATCAAAGAGAAATTCTTTATATCAATGACAGTGCTCGTCGGGCTTTATACCAACTTAATCAGAATCAGGCGCAAATAAATTCCATCCCTAGAGAAATCTGGCATATTTGTGAAACTTTAATTCATAGTCGCAATCTTTTTCCTGAACAAGAATGGCTAATTGAATTTGAAATATTTACAGATAGCTCTACTGCTTTAAATATTCGAGTTAGATGGCTCAAGTTAGAATCTGTTGAAAATCCTTGTTTATTACTGATCATAGAAGACCGATATCAAGCGATTAAAAATATATCGATTGCAGAAGCAGAGAGATATGGATTAACCCCTCGTGAAAAAGAGGTTTGGTTACTTCATCGGGTAGGTTTAACTTACAAACAAATTGCATCAGAGCTTTGTATTACACCCAATACAGTCAAAAGCATATGGGCAGTATCCACACTAAACAGAAAGAAGAATTTGAGCAATTTTAGGTGGGTCAGGTTTGATCGAGCAAGCTATTGGGCTAGAAGGTTTTTGATTACTTCTGCAAGTTGCTTCAGTCTCACAGGTTTACTTAAATACCGGTTAGCTCCTGCTTCTAGACATTTTTCCTGATCGCCAGACATGGCTAATGCAGTCAGAGCAATGATCGGAATTGCAGCTATTTGCGGGTTACTACGAATCCGACGAATTGCTTCTAAGCCGTCCATCTTTGGCATCTGGATGTCCATCAGAATTAGATCAGGGAGATGAGCAGTCGCCAGATCGATCGCCTCTTGCCCATTAGCCGCTAAAATTAGCCGATAGCCACGACTGTCGAGATAAGTAGAGAAAGCATCAATGCTCGCTTGATTATCTTCTGCTAACAAGATGAGGGGTTGATTTTGCTTGGGAGACACTTCTTGGACAGTTTCCAGATCAGATACAGCGACAACGGAACTGTGGTTCAGCGGCGGGTGTCGTAATTGCTCTAGTGCGGCGCGCAACTGTCCGCGTGTGATCGGCTTAACTAGATATGCGATCGCCCCCAATGCTAGTCCTTGCGATCGCTCATCTACCACTGACATAATCAGAACTGGGATGTCTTTAGTTTGGGGATGATCCTTGAGTTGAACTAATGTGTCCCAGCCTGATTGGTCGGGCAGTAGAATATCTAAAATAATTAAAGCAGGTTGGATCTGTAGTGCCGCCTCAATGGTACCTTCACCCTGAGAACGAACAACGGCTTGCATGCCCAATTCACTCAGGTAACGAGCAATTTGTTCAGAGGCCGCATCCGAGTCTTCCACGATCAAAACGCGCTTATTACTGTACAGTAAGGACATGCTTGGATCATTAGAAGCGGGGTGTAGAGTAGACCCTTGATCTAGTTCGCCAGTGTAGGGTAAACGCACGGTAAAGCAACTGCCTTTACCAAGTTCGCTAACGACATTGACACAGCCTCCGTGCAGTTCAACAATTTGTTTAACTAAGATCAGCCCTAACCCCGTACCTTCATACTGGCGGTTAAGGCTGCTGTCAATCTGGAAAAACGGTTGAAAGAGTTTATCTTGATCAGCAGCAGCGATGCCAATACCAGTATCCATAACAGAGAAGCAGAGCGAAGTTTCTCTCCAATTCTGATCTGCTGTCGCGGCTGCGGGTTTGCTTAAATGGACATTCAGGGTCACCTGCCCCCCAGCCGGAGTAAATTTGACGGCATTGTTGAGTAAGTTGATTAACACTTGCCGCATTCGCCGTTCATCAACAGCGATATCTTTTAGATCTGCTTGAAAGACAGTGGTCAGCCGAATGTTTTTCTGGATGGCCTGTTGTTTGACAAGGATAGGCTGGAGCCGCAAAGCTGTGCGACCGAAACAGTCGTCATTGTAAGTTCTAGCTTGCCTGCTTCGATTTTTGAAACTTCCAGAATGTCGTTAATCAATTCTAGCAGGTGTCTACCGCTACGTTCAATAATGGCGATCGAGCGTTTCTGGCGTTCATTAAGACCCCAAAAACTTCTTCCTGTAAGCCTTCTGACATGCCCAGAATGGCGTTGAGAGGAGTCCGAAGTTCGTGACTCATATTGGCGAGGAATTCGTCTTTGAGGCGGGTGGCGCGGGCAAGCTCAGCATTGGAGCGCTCTAGCCTTTGTTCGTATTCCTTACGAACTCGTATATCCCGCATAATGGTCGAGAAAAATTCTACTTCTCCCTGGAGAGATTTATGGGCAAGAATCAACTGAGAGACGGGAATTTCCTGCCCTTCAGCGTCTAACAAGGCCGTTTCTCCGACCCAACTGCCATTGGCGATCGCCAATGGCAAATCCCGTGTTGCCAAAATTCACTTC
>JAAUOQ010000333.1 GCA_012034795.1 Leptolyngbyaceae cyanobacterium CRU_2_3 | reverse complement strand
GAATGGCAGTGCCTCTGACCTTGGGGGTAATCAGTCTAACAGGTTGGGTGTTAAGTGGCGTAGCGATGCAGCCGATTCGGAACGCTTATGCCCAACTGCAACGATTTGCTGCTGATGCTTCTCATGAATTAAGGGCACCCCTTGCCATTATTCTGAGCAATGCCCAAGTGGGGTTAATCAGCCCAGTGGATGCCGGAAAACCAAAACATATTCGTCTGGAAAAGATTGCTGAAACTGCCAAATCGATGAGTTCGCTGGTGACAGACCTCCTGTTTTTAGCACGACAAGCAGGGCGACTAGACTCGAACTCAATACAATCTGTTAATTTGAATGATTTATTGAAAGAGACGATTGCTTCTCCAGCAGTCCAGTCCACTGCCCATCACTTGACCCTTCACTTAGAGCTTCCCGATGAAAGGACGCTGATTCAGGGTAATCCTGACTTGTTACGACAAGCTATTACTAACTTACTTACCAATGCCTGTAAATATACATTGGCTCAAGGGGTGGTTTGGTTGCGGTTAATTAGCCACTATCACTGCATTCTAATTCAAGTAGAAGATACTGGTATCGGTATTCCAGAGTTAGCTTTACCACATATTTTTGAACGCTTTTACCGGTTTGATGAGGAACGTACACAGGAAAAAGGCAGTTCTGGATTGGGTTTAGCGATCGCTCAGCAAATTGTAGAAGCTCACAGCGGGCGGTTAACAGTTATTAGCCAGGTTGGAAAAGGTTCTCTGTTTCAAATTGAACTGCCCCTAGGATAAGAAGAGTCACATTGATTGTTGACTCTGGAAAGTAGTCCTTAAAAGGGTTCTTCCACAGGACGAATAATTGTTGTATCTGGTATAGCTTGAGGTTGGAAGATGGCTTGCAACGCTTCTTCCAAAGTAGGTGACATGACAATCCTATTCTCGTAAACAACAATTACCCGTACCAACGTTGGCAGGCTGTTTTGAGTTGCCTCCAGGTAAAGCGGTTCGACATATAACAGCGATTGTTCGATTGGCACGATCAGCAAATTGCCCTGAACTGCCCGTGAACCCTGACGATTCCAGAGAGAAATTTGCTGAGAAATCACTGGATCTTGATTGATGCGTGCCTCAATTTGTTCAGGGCCGTAAACTAGCCGTTCTTTTGGAAAGGTATACAACAACAATTTGCCATAGTTCTCACCGTCTGATCGCGCTGCTAACCAGGCAATTAAGTTAGTTCGTTGGCGAGGTGTGTAAGGCAACAGCAGAATGAACTCTTCAAATGGCACAGCGGGCAAACTGGTGATTAGGTAATAGGGTTCGACCGAGCGAGACTCATCCCCATACACCTCATTGGGAATCTGCCACTGATCTTCCCGGTTATAAAATACTTGCGGGTCGGTCATGTGATAAGTCATTAATCGCTCTGATTGCAGTTTGAAAAAATCTACGGGATAGCGAAGATGGCTTTGTAGACTAGCAGGCATTGCTATGAGCGGCTTGAATAGGTCGGGAAAGATTTTTGACCAGGTGGTAATAATCGGATCACTGGGATCAGCCACATAGAAATTAACAGAGCCATGATAAGCATCAATCACAACTTTGACTGAATTGCGAATATAGTTAACACCTTCGCTACCTAAATCAGAATAGGGATAGCGATCGCTCGTTGTATACGCATCCACAATCCAGTAGAGATAATTTTGATCATCTTGCTCCGGTGTTTGCACATTAGCTGTCACCAGATAGGGATCGCTGTCATAGCGTAGGAAGGGAGCAATTGCTTGAATCCGATGTTTGATATTGCGGCGGAACAATACCTTTGTTTCTGGCAAGAAATCGCGGGTAACAAATAAGCGCCAATCGCGTAGGTAAACTGCAAACAGACCACGTCGCCACCAGGAACCTATGTTGATGCCGCCCCGACCATTGTAGACATTGTAGGCATTGTCACTACCACTGGGAAAATCCAACTCCTGCGTCAGGGTTTGAGTCATGACATAAGTATTAGAAATCTCGCCATAGTAGATGCGGGGTTGCCCAATCGGGATGCTAGCACGGATGGCCGGACTGGACGTCGTCAGTGCTCCGGCTTCACCCCCCGTAATGTCTTTGACAAAGTAATCTGGCAGCCCCCCTGTACCCACCGTATTCACTGGGCTAAGCGTGAAACCGTATCCATGCGTGTAAATCAAATGACGGTTTACCCAAGTCTTGGCTTCTTGAGGAACTGCGCTGTAATCCAGTTCCCGTGCAGCGATCAGCACCTGCCGCTGTTCAGTTGAGGCGTTAGGAGAGTTCGGTGCTGGGCGATCTTGGGGAGCCGCAGGCGAACGGGCAGGCACATCAGCTTGGAGGGTATAGCGGTCGATATCCGCGTCGGGGAAGCGGTAATAGGGACGAATTTGCTGCAATTGCCGATTGGTTTGCAGCAAGGGGCGCTGATCCCATAAGCGAATGTTGCGAATCGTCAAATCGTTGGCGGTTAAATCTGCTTCTGTGAGTTGTCCTTGAGGGTTAAAGTTGCTGGATTCAATCACTTCTAATCCAAAGGCCTGACGGGTGAGCGCAATCGTCCGTTCGATAAAAGGGCGCTCCTGTGCTAACTCATTTGGCTGCACAATTAAATACTGAACTGCCTCCGGCGCAATCCCCCCTGCAACCACCGAAATACCTAACAATCCTAGCCCAATGTTGACCCAATAGCGACGCGGAGATTTGGGTCGCCAGAAGACAGTGCACCAAAGCAGATAGAGGGCGATCGCCAGTGCTAGAAGGCTCACCCCTGTATAAAGAGGGAGTTGAGCCGTAACATCGGTATAGCTTGCCCCAAAGGCAACTCCCCGAAGTGAATACAACAATTCGTATCGGCTCAACCAATAGCTCAAAGCAATGACACCCAACAACCCACTACCCACCCCATGCAAGTGTCGCAGTTGCACTGACGAAAACCCTGGAAAGCTGCCCTGGCTAAGACTATCTCCTGATAACAGATAGGTCAGTGCTACTGCAATGAACCCGTATAGAAATAGCCCAAATAGCCACAGTTCCACCGATTCCCAAAGCGGCAAGGAGAAAATGTAAAAACCAACATCATGCCCAAACAGCGGTTCAGAGATATTAAATGACGTGGGATGTTGATATTGCAAAACAACGGCCCATTGTTGTGACAGCAACCAGCCAAATAAGATGCTGAATGTAATGGCGATCGCTCTTAGCAGCAACCGGGGATAAATTAGCAGAGTGATTGCGACCCCCAACACTCCACCCAGTAGCCAAATTTGACCGCTTAATTGCGTGGTAGCTCGCCAGAGGTTCTTAGGATTGAGGCGGGACACAAATGGGCTGGAAAGCGTTGCACCATCCTGCCAATAGTGGACGGACAGTTGACCGTAGTACAGGAGTAGCAGCCCCACCAGTAAACTTAACCCGATCGTGAGAGGCAGGAGAACGCGCAGTCTTAGACCAACAGTTGACGGAAGAGCCAATGGAGAAGATCGCGATAGTTGTACTGGGTATGAAGATTTTCTGAGTTGCTCACGACGGTGAACCTCTAAAGGAAAAGGATACTTCAATCGCTGAGCTATCGCCAGATTACCCAGTAAGTAAACTCCTGTAAACCCTACTACAGCGATTAGGATAACCAATCGAACCTGAAATTTGAGCAGGAATACTGAGAAATAAGTAACTTCTTGAAACCAGAGCATTTCTGCTCCTAGTCGGGAGATCAAATCCAGCAGTAATCCTACTCCCAGGAAAAGCGTAAGCAATTGAAATAGACGTTTCCAGCCCACAGGCATAACCAGCCAAAGTAGCGGCAGCGATAGATTTTTTAGAGATCTTTAGGCAAGTCTTCACTCTTTTCGATTCTCAGCAGCAGCGATATCTGACTAAAGACAGATGTTAAAATTCACATAATAACTGCTGACAAACCACTCAAGTCCCAAGCCTGCCAATGAAGTAGTCATCAGTAGCCAAAAAAATTTGACAACGCTGAAGCCATAATGACATAGTTCTAGCTTCAGTAGCTCGCAAATGGGATTGGCTTGGGCTTTGATGTCCTACAGACTCACTATGAGCGAGACATCCATACTCATCATGCCACGACGTGACGCAACAATTCGGCGCAATTCAGCTTATCCTATCTACTTCATCAAACTTCTATGAAAACGACTTGTATAAAAGCGGTTGCAATGGCTTGGGGCAGTTCGTTTGTTCTGATGGGTTGCGGAAGCGTTCAGGGCACTGTCTCAACTCCCACACCATCCGCAATCTCAGAGGCTGTTGGCACATCGCCTAGCTCTTCCTCAACTCCAGTAACTTCTGCGCCACCCAACAATGTTGCAGCGGCAGTGCAACGATCGGCAATAGAGCGATCGGAAGATGAACTGTGGACATTACTTCAGCAGGCAGACGATAGAAATTTCGTTATGCTGATTCGCCATGCAACTGCTCCTGGGACGGGAGACCCCGCCAATTTCAGGCTAGGGGACTGCTCGACGCAGCGCAATCTTTCAGAGGAGGGGAGGCAACAGTCCATTCGCATCGGAGAAGCGTTTCGCAGTCGCGATGTTCCAATCAGCAGAGTGCTGTCAAGCCAGTGGTGTCGCTGCTTAGAAACCGCTGAACTAATGAATCTGGGCAAGGTCGAACCTTTTCTGCCTTTGAATTCATTCTTTAGCGATCGCAGTAAAGCTGATGAACAAACGGCACAAGTCCAGCAATTCCTTCTAGAAAATCAAGCGGTGCCAGGTGTAGTGGTGATGGTTTCTCACCAAGTCAACATCACGGCGTTAAGCGATATTTTGCCGCAGTCTGGAGAAGCGGTGGTGATGGAAATTGGCGAGGATAATCAGATCACTATCCTGGGACAAATTTCAGTTTCGCACCATATGGACGATACAGAGTTGCACTCTCGTCTGAGGAAATACCGTTTTAATGGCTTCTGGAAAGCCCGTTAGTCCGTCCACGATCGCTCGGACTAAATACGTTTTACCGTTTTCAAACTCAAACTGCGACTGATTGGGATGTGGTTGCGGTGTATTACCTTTTTGCGGGGAGGAATTACTTTTCACGGCAATTGCTGTAGAATAAGCGGATGATAATCATTCTCATTACGTTCTATGGTATCGATCCAATCTGCCACCTTTGAGCCAAAATCTTCTCTGTCTGAGCGTACTCATCTCATCGTCAGGATTGGGTTGCGCGCGCATAACCCCATAAGTC